>JAYSRZ010000515.1:0-1027 GCA_043720775.1 Variovorax sp.
GAGCCCATGGTTTGGCGATCGCTGACGCGGCGATAGAGCTCTTCCATCCATGATTCAAGGGGCTGACTCGGCGCACCTCCACGTACCATTTGCACACGCTGTGCCAAATGTGCCATGCGGTTGGATTGCTGTTTGTCCTCAGGGTCAAAGTCTTCGAAGCTCGCCTCTACATACAAAATGGCCGTGGCCACTTCCATGCCAAGCGCAGCCTCGGGTGGTTTTTGTTGGCGCGCAGTACTGTCAACAACTTCGTTTAAAGCGCTCGATAAACTCGCGCCTGTCGAGGGAAGAAGCTTTGTGATCGAGTCCACTAGCAAAGACATTTGATCTTGTACAGGCTTGGATTTGCTGATCTCTCCAGCCGTAAAAGCCGACCAAGATTCTTTGAGCTGTCCAATTCGCTTACGTGCTTGAACCAGAAAAGTCGGATCAAAATGACCGTAAAAGCTCTTGGTGTAATCAACAGGTGAGTGGTTTGCTAAATCGTAGGCCATACGCACTTCGCCCAGCAAAGGCGTCATACCTTGTGGGTGAGCTTGCGCGCAAAAAAAGAGCAAATCCTGTGCGAGGCGTTCGGGCACAGAAAGGTCACCTTTGATGTGCGTTGCCAATTGAATTAGCAGCCGAGAGACCGTGCGTTTGACGTGCAGATCAGGCTTGAGAGAACCCGTGGCGACTGCTTCAAGAGCACCTGCTGCGATGCGCCAAAACGCACGAAAACGATCATCCACGACAAGCTCGGTTTGATTAGCCAAGCCTGCACTGAGTCTTGCGAGTTCTTCACACGCATGGACATCAGCCGTTTTGACAACCATCAATGCAGATTTATCAAATTTTGCGCGAAAGTTTCCATCCAATGCGATCGGGGCAACACCTGTGTCCTGCACATTGCGCCAGTGCCAGGGCATCGCCCACAAATCGGCAGGATGCACACGTGTTGCTCCTGCTAGCTCTTGAACATCTGCATATTGGCTAAATAGCTCAACAGCCGACGGCTTCTTCCCGGTCAACAACGCTTCTAAATAGC
>JAYSRZ010000516.1:0-1027 GCA_043720775.1 Variovorax sp.
CGCATGACCGGCGATTTGATCAAAACCATGCGCAACTGCCCGCAACCCATCATCGGCGCGGTAGACGGCATCTGCGCGGGTGCCGGCGCGATGATGGCGTTGGCTTGCGATATGAGGTATGGCACCGAGAAAACCAAAACCGCCTTTTTGTTCACCCGCGTCGGCTTAGCAGGGGCGGACATGGGCGCTTGTGCGCTGCTGCCCCGCGTGATCGGGCAGGGCCGAGCGTCTGAATTGCTGTTCACCGGCCGCGCCATGACAGCGCAGGAAGGCTTGGCTTGGGGCTTTTTCAACGGTTTGTGCGAATCGGCAGACTTGCTTGCAAAAGCGCAATCCATGGCGAAGGATTTAGCGATGGGCCCAACTTTCGCCCACAGCATGACCAAAACCATGTTGCAGCAAGAATGGGCGATGACCATAGAGCAGGCCGTCGAAGCCGAAGCCCAGGCGCAGGCCATCTGCATGCAAACGCAAGATTTCAAACGCGCGTTTGAGGCGTTTTCGACCAAGCAAACCCCTGTGTTTGGAGGCGATTGATGACTTCACTGAATAAATTCAGCGTTCTTGCTACGACATCTCAGTACGAGCTCCCGTTTTTCGACGCAGCTCATGCCGATATAGCAAAAGGCCTTGCAGGTTGGGCACCGCAGCAGCAGGTTGACGAATCCGACGACCGCCGCGCCTGCAAAGAGTGGGTGAAACGCTTGGGGCAGGGGGGCTGGCTGCGCTATTGCGTACCCGCAGCGCATGGTGGAGCGCTGCCGCAGCTTGATTCACGGGCTTTGGTCATTCTGCGTGAAGCACTAGCTTTTCATTCCCCACTGGCAGATTTTGCCTTTGCCATGCAGGGCTTGGGCAGCGGCGCTATCACCCTAGCGGGTACGCCCGCGCAGCAGGCTGCGTATCTGCCTGCGGTAGCGAGAGGCGAGAAGATTGCTGCGTTTGCTTTGAGCGAGCCGGATGCTGGCTCAGACGTGGCTGCTATGACAACAATTGCTATTAAAAATATAGCTGCTAAGGCAATAAA
>JAYSRZ010000517.1:0-1026 GCA_043720775.1 Variovorax sp.
GCCGGCAGGATAGGCTTCGGCATGAATATAGGAAATTTCTTTTAACTTTAGCGCGCCTTCCAACGCAATCGGGTAATGCAAACCGCGCCCGAGAAATAAAGCATGCTGCTTGGGGCAAAAACGTTCTGCCCAGACTTTGATTTGCGGTTCCAAGTTCAAAGCGTGCTGCACGCTACCGGGCAGATGACGCAGCGCATCCAGATACGCGGCTTCCTGTTCATCGTTGAGCATGCCGCGCAATTTGGCCAACGTGACCGTTAGCGCAAATAGCGCAACCAATTGCGTGGTAAAAGCCTTGGTTGAGGCCACGCCGATTTCCGCACCTGCACGCGTATAAAACGTGAGGCTTGAGGCGCGCGGAATCGCACTCTCCTGCACGTTGCAAATCGCCAGCGTGCGCATTTGTCCTTGCGCTTTAGCGTACTTGAGTGCTTCCATCGTATCCAGCGTCTCTCCGGATTGCGAAATGGTGACAATCAAGTTATTTGGATTTGCATACACTTTGCGATAGCGATATTCGCTCGCGATCTCGACTTGGCAAGGCAGGCCGGTGATAGCCTCAATCCAATAGCGTGCGACCAAACCGGCGTAGTAGCTAGTGCCGCAAGCCAGGATTTGTACACCTTCTATTTGATCAAAGACTACTTCTGCCGCAGCACCAAACAAGATGGGAGAAAAGCCCTCTTCTAAAATCGGCTCGATGGTGTCGGACAAGGCTTTGGGTTGTTCGTGAATTTCCTTCTGCATGAAGTGGCTGTAAGGGCCGAGTTCAAGCGAAGCTAAGGAAACCTCGCTAACATGTATCGCACGTTCGACGACGGCGCCATCCAAGTCATGAATAGTGATGCCATCGCGCACAATTTGCGCCACATCGCCTTCTTCCAAATAAATGACTCGACGCGTGCTGGACAGAACCGCCGAAACATCTGAAGCGACAAAGTTCTCACCTTCACCTACGCCGATCAGCAACGGGCAACCCATGCGCGCCACGATCATCAAGTCCGGTTGATCGAGCGCGATCACCGC
>JAYSRZ010000518.1:0-1024 GCA_043720775.1 Variovorax sp.
AAGTCAGTCAGGCGCTTGAGTTGTGACTGTTTTTCTTCCTCGGTGCTGCGCGCAAGCTCTAGCTTGTCTTGCACCACATCGCCCTTAGGATTGCGGAACGTGTTGACACCGATGATCGGAAGCTCTCCGGTGTGTTTGAGCATTTCGTAGTGCATGGACTCGTCCTGGATGCGGCCACGTTGGTAGCCGGTTTCCATCGCACCGAGCACGCCGCCGCGCTCGGAGATGCGTTCAAACTCGTCTAGTACGGCTTCTTCAACCAGCTCAGTCAACTCTTCAATGATGAAACTGCCTTGATTTGGGTTTTCGTTTTTGGCCAAGCCCCATTCGCGGTTGATGATCATCTGGATGGCCATGGCTCGGCGCACGCTGTCTTCGGTGGGCGTGGTGATGGCCTCATCGAAGGCGTTGGTGTGCAGGCTGTTGCAGTTATCGTAAATGGCGATCAGGGCTTGCAGGGTGGTGCGGATGTCGTTGAACTGGATTTCTTGCGCGTGCAGGCTGCGGCCGCTGGTTTGCACATGGTATTTGAGCTTCTGCGAACGTTCGTTGGCACCATATTTGTCGCGCATGCTGGTGGCCCAGATGCGGCGGGCCACGCGGCCGAGCACGGTGTATTCGGGGTCCATGCCGTTGCTGAAGAAGAAGGAGAGGTTGGGCGCAAAGTCGTCGATGTGCATGCCACGGGCAAGGTAGGCTTCTACGAATGTGAAGCCGTTGGACAGCGTAAGCGCGAGCTGGCTAAGCGGATTGGCTCCCGCCTCGGCAATGTGGTAACCGCTGATGGACACGCTGTAGAAGTTGCGCACTTTGTGGTGCACAAAATATTCGGCAATGTCGCCCATCACCTTCAAGCTAAATTCAGTGCTGAAGATGCAGGTGTTCTGGCCTTGGTCTTCTTTCAAAATATCGGCTTGCACGGTGCCGCGCACGTTTTCTTGCACCCATTCTTTGATTTTGGCAGCTTCAGTGTCGGTGGGTTCGCGCTTGTTGTCTAGCTTGAATTTGTCCAAGTTTTGATCGA
>JAYSRZ010000519.1:0-1023 GCA_043720775.1 Variovorax sp.
CATGGTGGATGAGTTTCGCCAGCAGTACAGCAAAAAAATCAGCCCGTTGCTGGCGCAGCAATTGGGATTGAACAAACAGCTGTTGCATTTTTTAGACCAACGCCTGCAGGGCAAGGGCTTGTCTGCCAAGGTACGGGACGGTATGGAAGAAATCATCTGTAACCTGGCGCTAGCCATGCTGCACGGCCCCGATGGCGCCGAAATGGAGGCAGTGCTGGAGCGCTACCACTACGAAGACGAGGATGAGGATGAGGATGAAGAGCTTGACGAAGTTGAGAGCGCAGCAATCGCCGCTGAGATGAAGTCGATGATGTCACACATGTTTGGCATCGACATGCAGGACGTGGACAGTGGCGCTTCACCCGACGAGGTATTTGCCGCCACCATGCGCAAAATGCAAGAAGCGCAGGAGCAACGCCACAGCGCCAAAGCCAGCCGCAAAAAATCGCCCAAAGAGAAAGCCAGTGCGCAAGACGATGTGGACGCAGGCAAAGCCCTGCAAGGCATCTACCGCAAGCTGGCCAGCGCTCTGCACCCCGACCGCGAGCCCGACGAGGCCGAGCGCCAGCGCAAAACCGCACTCATGAAGCAGGCCAACGCTGCCTATGAAAAAAAAGATTTACTGGCCCTGCTGCAATTGCAGCTCGCCGCCGAGCAGATCAACCCGCAAAGCATGACGGCCGTGGCCCAGGACAAGCTGCGCCACTTCAACCGCGTGCTCAAAGAGCAGGCCGCCAGCTTGCAAGAGCAGTTGCGCAGCAGCGAAGACCGGCTGCGCATGGAGTACGGCATCGACCACTATGGCCGCATTACGCCAGCCGTGCTTCAGGCCTGCCTGCGCGAGAACCTCAAGGGCGTGGCTGGGCAGATCCAGTGGATGCAGCGGGATTTGCAACTTATTCAAACTGACCCAGCCTTAAAACGGTGGGTCAAAGAACAACTCGAAATGATGCATGAAGATGATGACATCTATTTTTAGTATTTTTACAATCCAATCATCATTCACCAGGAGCGCAGCATGCG
>JAYSRZ010000520.1:0-25941 GCA_043720775.1 Variovorax sp.
GTGCGCACCACAACAGCGTTGTAGATTTCGCCTTTTTTGACGCGACCACGAGGAGCAGCTTCTTTGATGCTCACCTTGATCACATCGCCCACGGATGCATAGCGACGCTTAGAGCCGCCAAGCACTTTGATGCACAACACGGACTTAGCGCCGGTGTTATCTGCAACATCTAGTCGAGATTCAGTTTGGATCATTGTCTTGTGTCTTCCCAACTTATCTTTCGACTGTTTGAACTATTTCAAACCATCAAAAGCAGTCTTGGGCCCGTCGTTGCTTGGCTCAGTTTCGTGAGCCTTACCGCGTTTGGGCAGGATGCTAGAGAAACGTTTCGTTTAAAACGCGCGTTTTCTTCAGCGAAGCCTTAAATTATGCCACAGTTTTGCATGCTTCGTCAATGAGTCTGCAATCTTAGTCGAAACATGCTGTGCTCCGATGGCGCGCGTAACATTTTAGACATCAAGATCATGCATTTGCGCACTTAGAATATGCGCTATGCGCTATTTATTTCATAGCAAGTAACTGTAGTCTGCAGATTTATTTAGCAACCCCTCTTTTTGGCAGCTTGCACGAAAACTCGCTCATTTGAACCCAATCATGCAAAAAATTGACCCGCCGCTTTCTACAACAGCCGACGCATCGCCTAAAACGATCAGTCTCGCGCTGCAAGGTGGTGGCTCTCATGGGGCGTTCACTTGGGGCGTTTTGGACGCGCTGCTGCAGGACGCGCGTTTGCAGTTTGACGGCATCAGCGGCGCGAGCGCGGGGGCTATGAATGCCGTGGTGATGGGGCAAGGCTTCGCGCTTCATCCGAGCGACCCTGCTGCCGCGCGTGTTGCGGCTCGGCTGGCGCTCTCCAAATTTTGGCGGAAGGTCGCGCAAATGGGCGAGGCAAGCAAGCTGCAGCGCGGCTGGGCCCAGATTTGGCTCTCGGGCTTGCGCGCTGGAGGAGCAGCGCTTGCTCCCCATCAATTCAACCCAATGGATATCAACCCACTGCGTGAGCTCTTATCAGACAGTGTTGATTTCAGGCTACTCGCTAAGCTCAGTTCACCGAAAATTCACGTTTGCGCGACTCACGTCAAGACCGGCAAGGCCGAGATTTTTTCTGGCAAGCGGCTGACTGAAGCATCCGTGATGGCCTCAGCCTGCTTGCCGACGCTGTTTCGCGCGGTGGAAATTGAGGGCGAGCATTACTGGGATGGCGGCTACAGTGGCAATCCAGCGCTGCATCCGCTGATTTACCGAAGCCAGGCCAGTGACATTGTGCTCATCCAAATTAATCCTATTGAGCGCAACGATGTTCCCACGACTGGCGAGACAATAGCAGACCGCATGAATGAACTGACGTTTAACGCCAGCTTGCTGTCTCAGATGCGCTCGATTGATTTTGTAAATCGCTTGATCGACAAAGGCTATTTGCCAGCGGAGCAATATCGGACGGTGCGCCTGCACCGCATCGATGGCGGAGAGGCGCTGGAGGCTTATCCGGCTTCGAGCAAATCAGCCGCCGATGGCAAGCTGATCGAGGCGCTTTTTGAGCTCGGCACACAATGTGGCCAGCGTTGGTTGAAAAAGCATTTTGACGAACTGGGCGTCAAAAGCAGCATCAACATCAGCAAAGATTATTTGGACGACATGCGACTGGGGCATCCATCGGATCGGTAATTGCTACTAAAATAATAGCGCCTCACGCAGTATTTACGGGCGTTAGATGCCGATTTCTCTTAAATTCAGCGCCCTTTTTGTACTTCTGACACCAAGAAATCGGTGATTTGCAATGCGCGCTCCATGCTTTGAGCGAGTGCGCCATCAGTGTAGAAGCGCCCAGCGATGCCCAAAGACGGAACACCGCTGACTTTGAATTCGTCTTGCAGCTTCTTGGCGCGAGTTGCCTTGGTTTGCACGGCGAATGAGTTGTAGAGGGATTCGAATTTCACTTTATCGACACCTTGGGATACTGCCCAATCGCTGATGTTTGATTCAGTGGTGAGGTTGCGCTTTTCGACGTGGATTGCGTAGAACACTTTTTTATGCAACTCGGCAACTTTGCCCATGGCTTCGAGCGTGTAAAACAAGCGCTGCTGCGGCACAAATTCGTCGCGGAAAGCCACCGGCACGCGGCGCAGCGTGACGCCCTTGGGTAACTGCTCAACCCATTTCTCCAAGCGCGGCTCAAAGGCATTGCAATGCTGGCAGTTGTACCAAAAAAACTCAATTACTTCCACTCGACCTGCCGCCGTGTCGCCGGCCACACGCTTATCGAGCGCCACATAATCCTGGCCTTCTTGGTAGGCACGCTGCGCAAGCGCTGTCAAAGGCAGCGATGCGGCTGTTGCGAGACCAAGGGTACTGGCGGTTTGGATCAATTCACGACGAAACATAAGGATGCTCTCCAAAAATCTATAAATGCAATGATGATTTAACGTTGTTCAGACGTATGTGGCTGACACAAGTTCCGACTCGCCTGCGGCTATTGGTGCGCAGTATTTAACGCTGCACGCGAACAATCGCGGTTTCGAAGCCAGAGCCGTCGAGTTTTTCTTTGGCTTGCTCAGCATCGCCTTTTTTATCCATCGGGCCCACGCGCACGCGGAAAACCGTGCGCCCAGATTGCTCGCGCTCGGTGATGCGCGCCTCAAAGCCGGCTATCGTGAGCTTGGCTTTCTGCGCCTCGGCATCTTCAGTGGTGCGAAAAGCACCTGCTTGGACGAAGTAAGTAAAGGGATCCGCGCCGCTCGTACTGGTCACGGCTGTTGCCGTACCGGCAGTTTTTGCCTTGGCCAAATCGCCCAAGGGATCAGCAGACGGTTTGGCAGCCGTGGCCGTCGATTTCGGCGAGGAGGCCGCTGCCTTGGGTGCAGAAGCAGTGGTTTGCGCAGAGATTACTGGAGGCACACCAGCGGTTGCCGTGGGCGCAGATGGCATGGCTGCAGTGCCTACTGTGCCTGATGCAGACGGTTTGGCAGGGTTTTTGCCATACAGCGGCGCGTTGGGATCCCAGTTTTTATTCTTCTGATTCTCTTGCGCGTCTTGCTCAGCAGTGGATTTCGTGGGGCCTTTGTTCATGAAAGGTACAGGCACTTTCGTGACGTAAATCGCCACGGCGAGCGCTGCGCCCAAGCCGATCAGCAGGCCGATGATCACGCCTAGGAAAATACCGCCGCGCTGGCGTTCGTGCATAGCAAGTGATGACTTCAACATGTTCATGCCTCACATCTTAGCGGGTGCGCTCACGCCAAGCACGGCCAGGCCGTTGCGAATCACTTGCGCTGTGGCGGCGACGAGCGCTAAGCGGGCTTTTTTCACGTTTTCATCATCCACCAAAATGCGCTCGGCATCGTAATAAGAATGATACGTGGCGGCGAGATCGCGCAAGTAAAAGCTCACATCATGGGGAGCAAAATCTCTGGCTGCGGCTATTAGCATGTCGGGATATTTAGCTAGCGCGAGCATGAGGCTTTGCGCGGCGGGCGTGTTCAGAGCGCTTAAATCTACTTTGCCCAGCGTGGCAGCGTCTCCACCCTGCTCACCCCAAGTCGCTAGCACAGAGCAAATCCGGGCATGCGCGTATTGCACGTAATACACCGGGTTGTCGTTGTTTTTCTTCACCGCGAGATCCACATCGAAGGTGTATTCGGTATCGGGCTTGCGCGAGAGGAGGAAGAAGCGCACGGCGTCTTTGCTGGTCCAATCGATCAAATCACGCAACGTGACGTAGCCTCCGGTGCGCTTGGAGATTTTCACTTCTTGGCCATCTTTGATCACGCGCACCATCGTGTGTAGCACGTAATCGGGGTAGCCCTCGGGGATGCCTGATCCTGCGGCTTGCAAGCCCGCGCGCACTCGCGCAATCGTGCCGTGGTGGTCTGTTCCCTGGATGTTCACCACGCGGGTGAAACCGCGCTCCCATTTGGCGAGGTGGTAGGCCACATCGGGCACGAAGTAGGTGTAAGAGCCGTCGCTCTTTTTCATCACGCGATCTTTGTCGTCGCCGTAGTCTGTGCTCTTGAGCCACAGCGCGCCGTCTTTTTCATATGTCTTGCCGGCTGCAATCAGCTTTTGCACCGTGGCTTCCACGCGGCCGCTGGTGTAGAGCGAAGATTCGAGATAGTAGTTGTCAAACTTCACCTCGAACGCTTGCAAATCTAAATCCTGCTCGCGGCGCAGATAGGCCACGGCAAATTGACGGATGTTGGTCTCGTCTTCTTTATCGCCACTGGCTGTGAAGCTGCGGTCATCAGCTTGGACGGTTTTCTTGGCCAAAAAATCTTGCGCGATGTCGTTGATGTAGTCGCCGTTGTAGGCCGATTCTGGCCACTCAGCATCTCCTGGCTTGAAACCTTTGGCGCGTAGCTGCGTGGAAATACCCAAATTGTTGATCTGCACGCCCGCATCGTTGTAGTAAAACTCGCGATACACCTGCTCGCCCTGCGTGGCCCACAAATTGCAGATTGCGTCGCCCAGCGCAGCTTGCCGACCATGACCGACATGCAATGGCCCAGTCGGGTTGGCAGAGACGAATTCGACCATCATCTTCGTGCCAGTGGCTTTTTGAGAACCATAAAAATCAGCTTGCGACAACACCTCGCGCACCACTTCTTGCTTGGCTTCAGGCTTCAGGCGAATATTGATAAAGCCCGGGCCAGCGATTTCAATCTCGCTCACCCATTTTGCAAAATGCTCATTTTTTAGGAGCGTCTCACGCAGACTAGACGCCAGTTCTCGCGGATTTTGCTTCAAATTCTTAGCCAGCTGCATCGCTGCAGTGCAAGCAAAATCGCCGTGCTCGGCTACCTTGGGCGATTCAAACGCAGCTTTTTCTCCCGCGCCGGGGCTCAATTGTTCAAGCTCAATGGCGAGCGCAGCCAATAATTCTTTTTTGACAGATTGCATACTTTGATTTTAAAGGCGCGGGGTGCGCGAGCACTCTGAATAGGTTTTGCGCATCTTTTTGAAGCACTTTTGGCAGTTAGCCAGCGTATTTACTGCATGAAGTGCTATCAAATTTGTAGTATTTTCAAGAAGTTTTTTTGATCTCACTGCTGCTGTGAAGCTCGACTCATGTCTAATTCCAACGCAGACACTCACTAACGGCGCCTATCCGCTCCATGCCAAGCTGAGTAAGAATGCGTGATTCAGCCGCGCATCAGCGTCGCCGTGCAGCCCTGGGCTTATCCATCGCAACGCGCAATTGGTCAATGAGCATGAACAACATCAATGTGGCGGCGACAAAAGCCACAACAAACAACAAACGCGACGCGGGCACAATGGCGAATCCGGTGGGCATGGCCAAGCGGTTGGATGTGGTGCAGATGATATCTGCCGCTGCCACGCCGGTGTAGTGCATGGCGCAGACGGCTGTGCCTAACACCAAGGAGGCCAAGAAGCGCAAACCTATGCCACTGGCGCGGAAAGCCAACCACAGTGCCACGGTGGCTGCCACAACGGCAATACCCACCGACAACGCCACCAAGAATCCATTCCATGCGAACACACCGTTAAAGCGCATGCCGTGCATGCCCAGATAGTGCATCACGCTGATACCCAGCCCCATAGCGATGCCCGCAGCCACCACGCGTGCAGGTGAGTTGGGTGATTTGGCCACAAAGGCCAAGGCCCATGCCGTAGCAACGATGGCCACTAGGATGGATGCCAGCGTCTCCAAGGCCGCATAACCCAGAGCCAAATCGATCTTCATAGCCAACATGCCGATGAAGTGCATGGCCCATGTTCCTACGCCCCCAATAGCAATCGCTGCGGATCCAGCGTTGTACCAACTGATGCGCCCGTCCGCTGCGGCAATGCGCCGACAGGCCAGCAACCCCACAAAACTGCCGCCCACCGAAATTGCAAACGAAAGCGCCAGCAAATAAGGGTTGTAAGCCACCACAATGACTTCATTCATCACAGAGTCTCCTATTTTGATATGTTGAAATATAAGGATGAAAATATGAAAGCTTGTGCGGCAAATTTGGTGATCAATAAACTGCCGTGCTGTCAATGGTGAATCTGAATCGATCTGCCATCCAACAGCACAACGATGTAGCCGCACATGATTTTGAGCTCAGTTTAGGCCATCGCGTTCGATTTTCCAGCTATAGTAATGTGGTTTTTTCCATTATGCAAAACACGAAGTGGCTTGCAAGACACAGATGAATCTGTTCATGGGGGATGCTGGTGAGTTGGTCGTTTATCTATCAAAGCAGATGGTTCTTGGTCTATGCACCGAGCATCTCCATCGCCATGGCGGCTTTTGTCTGGCTGGGCTGGCATGTCTTTCCTCCTGCGCCCAATAAAATCACCATCACCTCGGGCGCATCCGAGGGTATGTACGACCAGCATGCCCAACGCTATGTGGAGTTTTACAAGCGTCATGGCGTGCAGGCCGAGGTGCTGACCTCGGCTGGCTCGGCTCAAAACCTCGAACGCCTGCGCGATGTGAAACACCCTGCGCAAGTGGGTTTTGTGCAAGGCGGGTTTGGCCAATCGGAGCGCACCAAAGCCGATGAGAACCGTACCGGCATCCAGCTGCTGGCGAATGTGGACATTGAAGTCGTCTGGGTCTTCTCGCGCATCGCCGGCCTAGATTCACTGCCCCAGTTGCAAGGCTTGCGCGTCTCGATCGGCGCGCCGGGCAGCGGCAGCCAAGCCTTGGCGTTGCAGTTGCTGGCGCAAGTTCGCCTCGAACCCAAAGATTTGGTGCTCTCTGAAGCTTCGGGTTTAGCTGCCGCCCAGGCTTTAGAAAAAAACTTGTTGGATGTCGCCATTTTTGTTGCTGCCCCTAAAGCTCAGATCGTCCAAGCCATGCTGCGTATTCCTGGCGTGCATTTGGTGCAGCTCAAGCACACGACCGCCTTGACAGAACGCCTGCCATATATGCGCCCTCGCCTGATAGCCCAAGGCATGCTGGACAGCGCCACCGCACAGCCCAGCCGAGACTCCATCTTATTGACAACGATGGCCAGTGTAGTCGCCAGCGAAAAACTTCACCCAGCACTCAAGCGCTTGACCACGGCAGCGGCCATGGAAATCCACTCCGAGGCCACCGTGCTCAGCAGAACCGGTGAGTTTCCCACCCTCAAATTGGCTGACTTTCCCAGTTCAACTGAAGCACGCCACACCTTGCTGCATGGCTTGCCTTGGATCGAGCAAAAGATGAGCCTCAATAAAGTGCAATGGCTTATGCGAATCATGTTTTTGGCTCTGCCCTTGGCGCTGTTGGCATGGCTGGTCTGTCACACCGTGCCTATCTACTTACGCTGGATGCTGCAAAGCCGCATCAATCGCTGGTATGGTGAGCTCAAATTCATTGAGTATGACCTGGAAGAAACCAATCCCTCGGGTTTGGATGTCTCGCGCTTTCACGCGCAGTTACAAGACATCAGCGCCGCTGTGCTCAATTTCAAGGCCCCGCAGGACTTCATGCAGCGCCTGTACATGCTGCGGCAACACATCGATTTCGTGCGCCAGAAGCTGTCTGACCTGCGCGGAAGATGAACTGCTGGAGATCACCTGATGAAACTCATTCTCCTGTTTCGCATGCGCTGGGTCTTGTTTTACCTGCCCGTGGTGATGTATTCGGTCCTTGCGATCTGGTTTTGTACTGCTGTGCTCTTTCCCCTGCCTCCTACTAATTTTGTGATGGCCGTAGGGTTGCCGCAAGGCAGCTACACCCGCATCGCCAACCGTTACCGTCAAGAATTGGAGTTGCGTGGGATCCGCGTGGATATCGTTACCACGGAAGACGCCTCAGGTCCCTTGAGTCGTTTGGCTGATCCCAAAAGCGAGGTGATGGCTGGCTTTGCCTCGGGCCTGTTGAACAACGGGAAGAGCTATGGCATCGAGGCCTTGGCCGCGATTGAACGCCAGCCCGTATGGGTTTTTACTCGCATGGGCACAGTTACCCAGCTCTCGCAGCTCAAAGGCCTGAGAGTTGCCACCGCAAGCCGGGGCAATCCAGGCTGGGCAATAACGCAACTGCTGCTCGCGCACGCCAAGCTAAGCGCCAGCGATGTGCGGCTGCGTGAAATGAAGACCTACGCGGAATCGGCCAACGAACTGATGGATGGCAAAGTAGATGCAGCTATTATCGTGGCCAGCGGCGAGGCTGAGGCCATGCGCGCACTCAGCCGTAGCCCTGGCCTGTATATGGTTGGCGTTGATCGCATCACGGCCTTGATGGCACGAGAGCCACGCCTCAAGCCCTTTGTGCTTCCTCAAGGTGCCATCGAGCTGCGCGGAGATGTGCCATCGCATGACTTGACCATGCTGGCTGCAAATTTGCATCTTTTGATTCGCGACAGCATGCATCCTGCGCTGCAACGTGTCTTGCTGGATGCCGCGCAGAAACTACACGAAACGCCCGGCTTTCTGCAACACCAAGGCGAATACCCTGCTTTGCACGATCTTGACTACAACCTCTCGCCTGTCGCACGCCAATGGGCCGTCAACGAACGCACACTGATGGAGCGCTTTCTGCCTTACTGGCAGGCGCAGTTGGCCGAGCTTTTGTTGTATGCCGTCCTGCCCATTTTGCTTATCACCTTCTTCTTGTTGTCGCGGATTCCTGTTTTTTTTGCTTGGAAAGTTAACGCCCTGCTGCAACACTACTACGGCGAGCTCAAGTTTCTGGAGGCTGAAATTGAGCCTTCTGCCACCACCCGACCATTGGAGATGGTGAAACTAATACAACGCTTGGACAACATCGCGATGCAAGTCACCACACTGGAGCTACCCGACAAGTACGCTGATCGCTGGTATATCCTGCGCGAGCACTGCGCCCAAGCACGCCAAAAACTTCTGAGCTACCGTTCCCGCTAGGGATTTTGAGCGATCGAATTTTTCGAGACAACATCAACCTCTTTTGACGGATGTACTGTGCGGTTAATGCCCGGCATCGTCACCTCCCGCGCTTGCGTCATGAGCTATTCCAGTTACTGTCACCCGGCTTTGGCGATGCTAATCAAGCGCCCTTTGTCTTTGTGATGCCGCCAAGCGGTTTTAATCTGCGCTAGGTTGTGTGAGCGAAAGCACTGCGCCATCCCATGCTCATTCAGCGTTTCAGAGCATGCTTCAAAGCTTTCACCTTGGCCGACAGTTTGTGCCTGAGCTCATCTTTTTTAACCACCCATTCTGATGTGACCCAATTGAGCTGTATGGCTCTGCGAGCGCCCACGAAAGGTGGATGGCCATGCCAACTGTTATCGGTGCGCTTGAATGCGATCAGCGTGCCGCAACTGGGGGAAACCTCCTGGATGATGTCGTTTAAATCGCTGCCGCTTTTGAGCAGCCTGAGCCTGCCGTCAGGGTGCGGCCACGGGTTTTCGTTGAAATACACCAATACCGTGACGATCTTGCTGGTGCTGTCCGTATGGATGTTGCCGTCTTTTGCGCGCGTAAAACCGCGAATCGTGTACACCTTGGGGTACTTTGATAAATCAAGCCCAAACGCTTTTGACATGAGCGATTCAAAGTCCTTGCCCATGAGCTCGTCCATCACCTTGGCGAAATGCCCTTGAACAGCCACTTCATCGGGCGTGTACAGCCCCGCACCTTGCAAGGCAGGGAAGTCGGCCATGACTTGCGTCTGATGCTCTACCCGAATCAAATCCGTCATCACCAAATAAGGAAAGGGCTGATGCGCGGCGGGTTGTTTGGCTAAAGTATCGAAGTCTAAAAACATTTTTAGATATTAACATTGGCAATCCCAGCCTTCAGGATTTCGACAGCTTGCGCTGATAATGTAACGGCTATCAACAAACGAAAGGGTCTTTATGCGTACAACACGTTTTTTCTTAGTCGCCAGCGTGGCGATGGTTTGTCAGCTCAGCCACAGCAATGAAGCCAAATCTCCTGCCATGACCTTGGCATCCATCATTTGCTTGGAGCAAAGCGAGGAGAACAAGCTCACTGCGGTGGGCCAAAGCATCTTGGCGGAGGAAGATTATCAAAAGCGTTTGGCGACGATCAACGCATCAACCCTGAAGTGCTTGATTGAGAAAAAAGTGGTGTCAGCGCCCATGTGTACAGCGATCGTCAATAACGATCCTGAGACAAGCGTTGAAGGCCCCGAGAAACTCAATGCTGAGATCAAAGCTCTCAGCCCACGCCTAGATGCTGCACTCAAGGAATGCTCTGCGGCTCGCAGCCCAACTTGAGTCTTGCCAATCGGGTGCTGCTTCTTTTTTAAGAAGAATTAGCTTGTAGAGCCCGCCCAATCTGCGCAAAGTGCTATTGAATCAATAGCGTTCTACTTTCTCTGACGGGTGTGCGATGCGCTCTGATCCCAGCATCGTCACCTCCCGCTCTTGCGCCATGAGCTCCTCCAACTGCTGCCTGCCAGCTTTGGCGATGCTGATCAAGCGCTCTTCGTCTTTGTGGTGCGGCCAAGCGGTCTCGATCTGCGCTAGGTTGTGTGAGCGAAAGCGTTGCGCCGTCACATGCGCATCCTGTGAAGACAAGCCGAGTGCTTGCAAAGTGTCTTCAGCAGACAGCAGCGCGGATTCAAAAGTCTCGCGCTGAATGAGTGTGACGCCCCTTGAACGCAGCTCGTAATAATGCTGCACATTTCTTGCGCGAACGATGAGCTGCAATTGCGGGAAATGCTCTTTGCAAATATCCACAATCTCCAAGTTCTGCTCCACGCCATCTACGGCTACAACTAAGACTTTCGCCGTGGCCGCTCCCGCTGTGCGCAGCAGATCTAAGCGCGTGGCATCGCCATAAAAAGCGCGGTAGCCAAAGCGCATCAAGCCTTGCACTTGTTCGGGATCATGATCGAGCACGGTGGCTTTGTAGCCCGAAGCAGCGAGCACGCGCAGGATGATTTGCCCATAGCGGCCAATGCCGGCCACGATGATGGGGGCATGCTGCTCTTCGCTGATCTCGGGCACATCACTCTTGCCGCAGTTCGCATAGCGCGGCATGAGAAATTTATCAATCAACACCAAAATCAGCGGCGAGAGCAGCATAGAAATCGCGACTGCGCCCACCAGCAGCGAGCCGGTTTGCGCATCAAAAATTTTGAGCACGCCGGCTTGCTGAAACACCACAAATGCAAACTCACCGCCCTGCGCGAGCATGAGCGTAAACATCGGGCGCTCTTGGTAGGGCAATTTCATCAGCTTGGCTAAGCCGTAAATCACAGCAGCCTTAAAAGCCATGAAAGAGATGACGAGACAGGCAATCAAGAGCGGAAAAGCCTTGAGCACACCAAAATCAATGCTCATGCCCACGGCCATAAAAAACAGGCCAAGCAGCAAGCCTTTGAAAGGCTCGATATCCGTCTCCAGTTCGCGCCGATATTCGCTCTCCGCAAGCAACACGCCAGCGAGAAACGCGCCGAGCGCCATCGACAGGCCGACGAACTGCATCAGCGCTGCAATGGCTACAACAAGAAGCAGCGAGGCGGCGGTAAAAATCTCCGGCGTTTTGCTACCCGCGATCCAGCGCAGCGCGTGGCGCAGCAGCAGCCGGCCGCCCACGATGATGGCGGCGATCACACCAATCGCTTTGCCGGCCTCTAACCATGCATTGCCGCCGCTGGCCTCGCTCGATACAGCCAGCAAAGGCAGCAGCGCCAAAATCGGAATCGCGGCCACGTCTTGAAACAGCAAAATGGAAAATGCCGCTTGCCCGCCCGAAGTAGGCAATTGATTGCGCTCCCCGAGCACTTGCAGCGCAATCGCCGTGGATGACAGCGCTAGGCCGAGCGCAATCACCAGAATCATCTTCCACGATAAATTTAAGCCAAATGAGCCGTTAAATCCCATAGATACTGCGTAAAGCGCTATGAATAAAATAACACTGCAGGCGAGCACTTGTGCCGTGCCCCAGCCGAAAATAGGCCGACGCAATTCCCACAACCTACGCGGTTCTAGCTCCAAACCCACGAGAAACAGCATCAACACTACGCCGAATTCAGCGAAATGCAAAATGCTCTGCACATCGCTCACAAGCCCTAATCCCCACGGTCCGATGATGATGCCCGCCGCCAGATACCCAATGATCGAGCCCAAGCCCAGCGCTTTCGCAATCGGCACAGCGGCCACAGCAGCGGCGAGGAAAATCAGAGAGTTAATAAGCCAAGACGAGTGTTCCATGCTTTTAGTATGTCATCAGTAGCTTAAAAAATAGAACACGTAAGACACAGAAAACTTCCGTGGTTTCCGTGCTCTTCTGTGCCTTCCGTGTTCTTCAATACGCTGAGCGTTGCACTGCAAATGTTGCACAGCTTCATCGGAATCAATGCGCCGCTTTTTTCCAAGCCGCCAAGGCCGCAGCCGCATCACCGCGCTGCTCAGCCAGAAACGCCAAATTGCGCCACGCACTGCGCTTCAAGCCTTCATCGCCCAAATGCGCTGCGCAACCGGAAAGCAACTGCTGCGCCTTACCCCAAAGCTGGCGATGCAGACAGGCCATGCCGGCCAGATATTGCAAGCGCGTATCGTGAGGCAGCTGGCGTTGCGCTGTCTCGATTTTTGCGAGCCACGCATGATTGACACTCGCGCCGTCTGACGAAAACGTGACTTCCAATGCCCGCACTACGCGAATCTGCGCAGATTCAGCCAGCTGCGGATAGCGCTGCCAGATCGGTTCGAGCCAAGCGCGTGCTCGCTCGTGTAATTCGGGTGCTTCTGGTGCGCCTGCGGATAAATTCACCAGACGTTGCGCTGCATGCGTGGCAATTTCGGCTTGCGCTCGCTCGACATCAGTCAACGAGTTCCATGCGCGGGTGAGTTGATCGGCATCGTGCGATTCGCTCAAAGTGGCCGTGGCCAAGCTGCGCACGATGCTCGTTGACGCCTGCGCTGAGAAACCGCCATGCTTGGCAAGCAAGCGCGCCGTCTCCAAAGCATCACCTTGCTGGCGTGCTTTCTGCAAAGCTCGCAGCTTCAAGCGCAGCGCAAAGGTACGCCGCTGCGCGCCTTGCGGCAGGGTGGCCAAGCGTTGAAGAGAGGTCGCAGGATCGTGCTCATCGAGCATCCAGCGGGCGCTGCGCAAAATCGTGCCTTCTTTGAAATGCTGGGCGCTTTTGGGCAGCGGCACATCAAGCGCGGCTTGCACCAAACGCTCACGCTCGGGCGCATCTTGCAGGTTTTGCGCAGATTCGGCCGCAATGAGTAGCGCCATCGATTGCACTTCAAGACCATGCTTGAGCGCAGCATCGCCCTGAAGCGCCAGTGCATGCTGATGCGCGAGGAGTGCTTGTTTTTTTGCTCGCGCAAAGCGACCGGAAAGCAAATGCGCCATTGCATCGCGCAATTCGGCGTGCATCGCGTTTTGCCTTTGGCTAGCGCGCCAAGCCTTGGCCTGCGCTGGCAAATCTGTCAGTGCGTTGAACGCACGCAAAGCCAAATACAAGAGCACAAACAGCGCCGCAAGCAAAAGAAGCACAAGATTGAGCGAGAGATCAATGCGATACGGTGGCCAAAACAAGGTCACGGTGCCGGTTGAGCGCGTGACAAATAAAGCAATACCAACAGCAGCTGCAAAAATCGCGAGAAGCCACAGAGCGAAGCGCATCACCTGCCCTGCGTATTAGAGGCGGACAAAGTGGTTAAGGCCGAAAGCGTATCGTCGATGCTTGGCTGTTCTGCGCTTTTGATCTGCCCTTGAATTTGCGCGAGCAAACCACTGGCTTGCTGCACGCTTCGCGAGCGGGCATCGAAATAGCGCGAGGTGAGTTTGGCTGCACCTGCCAGATCGCTGCGTGTGCTCTCAAATTGGCGCGATAGCAGCCCAAGACGTGCATTGAGCAATTTTAGTTTCAGATTTTCGCGCGCGAAAAAGCTTTGCTCTGGGCTGAGCAAAGCAGCCTCGGGCGTATCAATACGGCCTACACGCACGAGCGCTCTGGCTTCTTCGCGCACAGCACTCACGACGGTTTTGAACCACTGCGGCGCAGCGCTTAGCAAGCCAGTGCCCTGCGACGCGTTTGCAACATCAGTGGCCGTGCTGCGCGTGGGCGAGGTGCTCTGCTCGCTCTTTGATGCTGCGGTCGCAGTTGATTGCGCCACGGCATTGGCCACGGGCATCTCATCGGCCAAGCGCACGAGTTCATCGAGCTTGATCAGCAAGCTGGGCGTATCGGCCACGTTGGCGGATTTCACGCGATCCAGATCTTTGGCGAGCGACCGCTGCAAAGAGACTAAGCGCGGCTGCGCTGAGCGATTGACGCGCTGCTCAGCTGTTCGAAGCGCGGCGAGCAGCGGCTCAAGGCTGCCCGTGAGATTGGCCTGCTGCTGCGCCAAACGAATCGCTGAATCCAGATCAACAACTAAGTTTTCATCGCGCGAGCGCGAGAGGCTTTGCATCAGCTCCTCTAACTGCCCGCGCTGCATCGCCACTTCGGCCAGTTTGCCATCTTGCAACGCTTGCCGGGCAGCGATTTCCTTGACCGCATCACTGGCCGATTTCGCTAGCGTTCGACCCTCCACGGAGGCTGTTGTGGCGTCTAAGCTTTGCCGAGCAAGAGCTTCCTGGATATTTGACAATTTAAGCCATAAGCTGCCACTAAACAAGATAGAACCTGCGCAGAGCGCTATCAAAAAAATAGTAAATGGTGCAGTTTTCGTGCTGACTTGCGATTGCGTTATCCGCTCCTGCGCAGGCGCTGCATTGGGGCCTGGGGGTGCGGCGCTAGGCGTTGGCGATGCAGCGGGCGAGTCGTTAAGCATTCAGAGATTTTATCGACGCCGCCACATCTTGCAGAGTCGGGCGTGACGTGCAAACAACAGCAAACCCGCGCTCGTGCGCCGCTTGCGAAATGCGCTCGTGTGTGCAAATGCATTTGGCGTGAGAAACATCGAGATCGAATGGCAAATTGCGCACCGCTTGCGAACTGCTAAGCAGCCAGATGCTGCCATCGCGCAGCCATGCTCTAGCCTGCGCAGTCTGGGCCATCGCCCATCGCGGCGCACGGCGCTCATACACGACCAATTTCTGCACCATGCCGCCGCTGGCCATGATTTGCTGAGCCAGCCAATCGCGGCTGCTGTCAAACGTACCGACATCGCGGCCACGCAAAATCAACACGCGCTTGGCGCTGTGTACTTGGTCTTTCACCACGCTCCACAAAGCCTCAGAATCAAATTGCCCGGCTTGCGGCTCAGGCGCATCAATGCGAGACAGCGGCAAACCTAAAGCGAGCAAGCTCGCCACAGTGCCCTGCCCGGTAGCCCAGAGGCGAATATTTGGAAACACATTGACTACTAAATCGATAGCGCGTTGCGCAGAATCTATAACAGCGTTGAGCTGATTTGGCTTAAAAAAAGCCTGCGCTGCTGAGCTGCTTACAAACATCAGCGCATCGAAGCTTTTCAAGCGAGCCCAAGTCATCTCGAGTGCTTGAGCATCATCTTCTGAATCAACGGCGGCGATCTCTATCAAAGGCAGCGCCACCGCCTCATGCCCCATCTCGCGCAGCACATGCAGCCAGCCAGCAGCTTGGGATTCGGGGCGAGTGACGATCAGATGCGCCATGTCAGTTAAGCAATCTTGCCCCGCTGGCTATCAGTTGCGCGGCCACTTGCGCGCCGAGCGAGCGAGCTGCTTCATGCGTGCGAGCGCTGGCGCTGCCTTGCGCGGCCAGCACGTGCCCAGCAGCATCCGGATCGCCCCACGCCGCGCGAAGCTGCAACGCATCATCTTGCCAAACAGCAAACGCAGCCAGTGGCATCGAGCAGCTGCCGCCCATAGCGCGACTGACCTCTCGCTCCGCGCTAACGGCAAGCCAAGTGGCTTCATGCGAGAGCGGAGCTAGCGCCTCAATCAGATCTGCGCGATGCGCCAAAGTCTCGATACCCAGAGCGCCCTGCCCCGCAGCAGGCAGCATGTGCTCGGGCTCGAAAGTTTGCGCTATCCTAGCTGCCAACCCCAACCTTTTGAGGCCCGCCGCTGCGAGCACGATGGCAGCATATTGCCCCTCATCGAGCTTGCGCAGCCGCGTATCGAGATTGCCGCGCAGCGGTTCAATTGTCAAATCAGGCCGCAGCGCTTGCAACAACACCATTCGGCGCAAGCTCGATGTGCCCACGACGCCACCTTGGGGCAATGCACTCAAGGCAGCATGCCGTGGCGAGACCAAAGCATCACGCGGATCTTCGCGCTCCATCACGCAGGCCAGTGCAAAGGCGTCTGGCAGCTGCATCGGCACATCTTTTAAGCTATGCACTGCGATGTCTGCACGATCTTCTTCTAACGCGAGCTCTAACTCTTTAACAAACAGGCCTTTGCCACCGACCTTTGAGAGCGTGCGATCCAAGATTTGATCGCCCCGCGTCGTCATCGGCACGAGCTGCACGCTATGGCCTAGCTTTTCAAGACAAGCTTGCACATGCTCAGCCTGCCACATGGCAAGCCGGCTTTCTCGGGTGGCGATTCGAATCTTCATAACTTCTAAGCGTGATCGGTATGCAAAAAAGTCAAGCCACGGCGTAACTGTTTTGTAATGAATGCATCTTCTTCGATGCTAGCATGTTGCAGATGAAACCGCTTCAAACCGCCTCGTTCACCGATTCTAAAAAAGACAAGGATCGCCCCCTGATAGAAGACATTCGCCTGCTCGGACGAATTTTGGGTGATGTGATCCGCGAGCAAGAAGGCGCTGGCATTTACGAGATCGTAGAAAAAGTGCGCAAGCTCTCAGTCGCTTTTCGCCGTCATGCCGACGCTCAGGCCGAAAACGATATGAAAAAGTTGCTCAAAAGTTTATCGAACGAGCAGACCGTGAGCGTGATTCGCGCCTTCACTTATTTCAGCCATCTGGCCAACCTTGCCGAAGATCGCCACCACATCCGCCGTCGCGCCATACATGAGCGGCGCGGCGATGTGCAAGATGGCAGCTTGGATGCTGCGTTTGCTCGGCTCAGAGCCAGCGGCCACACCGCCAAAACGATTGCCAAAACACTCAAGTCTGCCTTCATCTCCCCCGTGCTCACAGCGCACCCCACGGAAGTGCAGCGCAAGAGCATTTTAGATTCTGAAAGGGCAATTGCGGGCGTATTGTCTGCGCGAGACGCTATCGATTTAGGAGTGCGCGATAAAGCAGCTCTTGAAATGCAATTGAGAGCCCGAGTCACGCAGCTTTGGCAAACGCGGCTGTTGCGTTATACAAAATTGCAAGTGGCCGATGAGATCGAAAACGCACTGTCGTATTTTGAAGCCACCTTTCTCAAAGAAATTCCTCGGCTTTATGAAGACGTTGAAGAGCGCGTGGGGAAAATCGAAGAGACATTTTTTCGCATGGGTAATTGGATTGGCGGTGATCGCGATGGCAACCCGAACGTGACTGCCTCCACGCTAGAGCTGGCACTGCGCCGGCAAAGCGAAACAGCGCTGCGCCATCATTTGCGCGAGGTGCATTTTTTGGGCGCAGAGCTTTCCACGTCGCTCATGCTGGTGGGCGTATCGCCTGAAATGCAGGCGCTTGCTGACCGCAGTCCAGACACCAGCGAACATCGCAAAGACGAGCCCTATCGCCGCGCCCTGATCGGCATGTATGCGCGCCTGGCCGCCACACTCCAAGAGCTCACCGGGACCGAAGCCGCACGGCACGCTGCTGCGCCGCAAAACCCTTATCTTTCAGCAGAAGAATTTTTGGCTGACCTGCGCACCATTGAAGCCTCATTGCGCGCTACCAACGGAGCACACTTGGTTGGTATGCGCCTGGCTGCGCTGATCCGCGCAGTCCAAGTATTCGGCTTTCATTTGGCCACGATTGATTTGCGGCAAAGCTCAGACAAACATGAAGAGGTCGTTGCTGAGTTGCTAGCCAATTCGCGCATCGAGACAAACTACTCGTCGCTGGAGGAGATGGCCAAACGTGAGCTGCTGCTGAGATTGCTCAATGATGCGCGGTCTCTGCAAGTCGTGGGCGCAGCCTACAGCGAGCACACCAAAGCCGAGCTGGCCATTTTTGCAGCGGCCAAACACGCGCGGCAGCGTTACGGCTCGCATGCGATTCTTCACTACATCATCAGCCACACAGAGAATGTGAGCGATTTACTCGAAGTGCTCTTGCTGCAAAAAGAAACTGGCTTGATGCGCGGTATTTTGGCCGAGGAGGCAACAGCAGAGCTCATCGTCGTGCCATTGTTTGAAACGATTGCTGATTTGCAAAGTGCCGCACCGATCATGGAAGCTTTCTATGCCTTGCCCGGCATCGCAGCTATGGTCAAGCGTTCGTCTGGTGGCGGCGCACTACCCGATACGCCCGAGCAAGACATCATGCTGGGCTACTCCGATAGCAATAAAGATGGCGGCATTTTCACCAGCAATTGGGAGCTGTATCGTGCCGAGATGGCCTTGGTGGATTTGTTTGATCGACTCAAAGCATCGCACGGCATCACACTGCGCATGTTCCATGGTCGAGGCGGCACGGTAGGGCGTGGCGGTGGCCCCAGCTATTCTGCGATTCTTGCCCAGCCACCGGGCACCGTGCGCGGGCAAATTCGTGTGACAGAGCAAGGCGAGGTCATCGCCTCCAAATACGCCAATCCAGAAATTGGCCGCAGAAATTTAGAAACACTCGTTGCCGCCACCTTGGAAGCCACCCTTCTCACGCCCACGAGAGCTGCTCAGGCAAGCTTTGTGCAAGCCGCACAAGCTTTGTCGGAGCATTCAATGCAAGCCTATCGCTCGCTGGTGTATGAGACGCCAGGCTTCACTGATTACTTTTTCGCTGCCACTCCCCTTCGCGAAATCGCTGGCCTCAACATCGGCTCGCGCCCCGCTTCTCGGGTGTTCACCCCCACGCTCCCTGCTGCGCAGGGTGCGCTGCCACCCAAGGGGGTCGCTGCGCCTACAGGCTCGCCTGCGCAGCAGCCGCCACGCATCGAAGATCTCCGTGCCATTCCTTGGGGATTTAGCTGGGGCCAGTGTCGCGCCACGCTGCCTGGCTGGTATGGGTTCGGTTCGGCAGTAGATCGTTTTTTAAACGAAAGTGGCTCGCAAGCGAAGCTCGATCAGCGCAAGCTGCTACAAAAAATGTATCGCGATTGGCCCTTCTTCCGCACGTTGCTATCTAACATGGACATGGTGCTGGCCAAGAGTGATTTATCACTCGCAGCGCGCTATGCAGAGCTTGTACCGGAAGCCAAGCTTCGCAAAAAGATCTTAGGCGAGATCGAAGCTGAGTGGCAGCGCACCACGCGCGCATTACAACTCATCACTGGCGAAGGCAAGCGCTTGGTCAGCAATGCAGCACTTGCGCGAAGCATCCAGCATCGCTTCCCTTACATTGATCCGCTGCACCATTTGCAAGTCGAGCTCATTGCCCGTTACCGCGCTGGCAAGAAGCCAGGAGATTTAGATGAAAAAGTTCAACGCGGCATTCATATCAGTATCAATGGCATCGCGGCTGGCTTGCGTAATACGGGCTGACCCACAAAAGAAAAAGCGGTGTGAGACTTTCATCTCATACCGCTCTTGATCATGCTTGTGTTGCCTTAGGCAACGTCAGTACACATTTTTGTCTAACCCTTGATCACTTGACGATGCCCGTAACTTCAATCGTCACGCGGCGATCAGGTTGCAAGCATGCAATCAACTGAGCGCGTGGCAGCTTGTTACTGCATTGCGTCGTCACGGGCTCACTCTCGCCTTTGCCGATTGCTTCAACACGTCCGGCACGCACATCAGAAGAGCTCAGGAAATCAAGCACAGTGGCAGCACGTCGTTGCGACAATGGCTGGTTGTAGCCATCCGTACCCAAACGGTCTGTATGTCCTGCGATAGAAAGTGTAGAAATAGATTGATAAGCACGCAAGCGAGATGCAATGGCTGTCAGTCGTTCCTTGCCTCCAGACAGCATTTCATCGCGGCCCGATTTGTCAAATTTGAACAACGTGTCGCCCAGAAGCACGAAGGTTTCTTTCGTGACTTCTCTAACAATTGCTGCTGGCGCTGGCGTTAGCGCTACTGGTGCAGCCGCGACGACTCCAGGAGCCACTGGCGCAGCAGCACGTGCTGCAGGTGCTGGTGTGCAGGCAGCAGCCTCTATACCAGCTCGGCGCAAGCCATCTTCGACCATCATGATATGCGGCGTAGCAGCGCGCCAGCCTGTTTGTTCGTGAGCATGCCCAGCGCGCACCAAGCGCACCTCGGCGCATGCAACTGTCTTGGCGTTGCATGCCAACGTTGTTGCGTTGTTTTTGTACTTACCGAGCTCGAGCCATAAGTCATCGCGCAAGCGGGTGCTTCGAGCAACCAGTGGCGTATCAGACCCAACATTCGCATTGCGATTGCCTTCAAGAGCTTGAGCAATCTTGATCGACTCAGTCAAAGACTCTTCAATATAGCCAGTGCGATCGTTCTCGTGGTATTGTGTTTTAGCCGTATCGAGCCAGCACTGCGCTTTGGCCAACGGATAATTGTTTTGAGGTATACCGGCTTCATTGAGTTTGCGCAGGCGCTGCTGCGCAGCCTCAATGGTTTGACGATCAGCCAACACTTTTTGCTCAGTGATACGTTGTTGCTGCGGGGCAAGTCCTGTGCTTTGACTGCTTGGACCGGGACCTTCGTTTTTAGCTGTCTGTGCGCAGCCGACAAGGGCAAGAGAAAGGAGTAGACCGAGTGTTTGGGGTTTCATTGCGAACCTCTGTGGGAAATATTTACTGAATGAGCGCATCGGCTTTGTCATTTATTTAGGCTGGATCGCATTGGCTGGCGCGGCGCCTGTACCAGTCGCTGGTGTGCCTTGTGGATCCAGCGTGCGGTTCACGCTACGGTCACCGCCTTTGAAGAGATCCTCGTCAAACTTGTACCGCATGTTAAGCACCCAACCGCGATTGGTGTAGTCATTGCCTGCCAGGTCGCCGCCATTGAAGCCGCGCCAGTTGTATCCGAGGCCAACAATCAAGTTGTCCATGACCGTGTAACCGACTTCTAAGCCATATCCAAACTGACGCCCGCCTTTGTCAGCGATCATCGTTGTAATCGCACCAATACTCCAGCGGTTGGTGATGTCATACGTCACACGGCCACCGATCAGTGATGCGCTGAAAGAATCGCGCTTGCTATCTGTACCGGTCGATAACAAGTCGTTAGAGCGCTTGTATGCTAGACGTCCTGTCAGCCACCACGGGCGAGAAGGATGGTAGTTAGCTCGCAAACTAATGATGTTTGCATTGCTGTCTCTGCCGTCCGACTTGTCTGTCTTCTGTTCATACAAACCGAGAGCATCAAATTGATTGTTATCGACTGGGCGGAAAGCAAAACCTACTTGGAATCGGTTTTGACGTGTCTCTGCGCTTCCATTCTTAGGATCGATGATGTTCAGATACTCACGCGCAATGAACGTCCAATCGCGATCTAGCTTACGAGCAGCACTGGCAGTGAAGAGCCAATTTGTGAAGCCTTGATCGCCACGCCAGTTAATTCGGGCTGAGCCCTTCCACAATGGGCTTGCTGTGTATTCTGCGCCGAGGCCCAGTGCTTTCGCATCGCCTGATACGCCGCGAAGATACTCTGCGCTGGTTTGCAAACGCAAGCCTTCAGCAATGTGCCAACCATTTCGCAAGCCTATCGCATTTTGGATGGAACGGCCAGAGCCACTGTCGTTGAGTCGATACTCACTAAACAGTGAGCCATCTTGCATATATTGCGTATCAATGCCCAACGCAAACGCTTTGGACAGCTCGCCTACGCCTAGGCCATAGCTGGCGTTGTAGGTTGGAGCGTATTCGTAGCGAGAATAAATTCGCGTTTTGTCAGCAACACGCCAGTCTGCACCCAAGCGATAAGAATTATTGTCTTTACCATCACCAAAGCCGCGTTGCATGTCTGCAAAAAGGTCTATGCTTTTGGTGGCTGCAAACTTCAAACCGAGCTTGGCTGTGTTGCCCGCATCGGTACCTGTGATTTTCTGCAGCTCGCCGTTGATGTTGAGCTGATCATTAACTTGGTAGCCAGCTCTTACAAAAATGCCTGTTCGTTCGATGCTGTCTGGCAGTATCCCAACGGGTGAGACAGCAGCGCCGCATCCTGGAGGCAAGCCGGTCGAATCGTTTAAGTTTTGATTTCCAGTCTGGCTGATACCAAAACCAGTGTTGTAACCCGGTAGATTTCCAGAAGAGCTTGTGCCACTTGTAGGGCAGTTGATCGTGGATTGTTGAGCTAGACTGACCGAATTTTGCTCAACACGACGCGCTCCTACACCAACAGTTAAGCGGTCGGACAATTTCAGGTCGCCAGCAATGGAGGCAGATGTATTCTCGCTGCCAACAAGCTTGTCAGTTGAGCGTTGAATATCGCCTGTGATCGTGATTCGCTCGGTGGCCTTGTACGCAACGGTGCCTCCAAGCTCCTGCTTGCCGCCCGTCAAGCCGCCTGTTGGATTGACAAAGCCGTTGTCTGCTTTTTGCGCATACGCATTCGCTCGCAATTGCTCATCCGCGTGCCTGATTTCAATGCGCCCTGCATTACCTTGCGCTTGTGATCGAATCCCGCCAGAGTTTGTGCTCAAGCCAGTTGTTGCATCGGCTGTAGATATGGTTTTTGATCGTGATAATTCGGCAATGATTTCAGTGTTCTTTGTCAGCTTGAGCGCAACGTTCGCACCAACAATAGTTTGGCCGTTTGAAGGGCTATCGTCTTTCGCGAAAGAACCACCAACAGACAAAGTGTTGCTGATTTTGTACTGTGCATCAGCGCCATAAATAAAATAATTCTTACCGCCCTGATCAACCTCATACGTGATGCGGATCGAAACTGGATTGAGCTGATCATCTACGCTAGGTACTGACGCACGGAAAACGATCTGTCCACCGAATGGTTCAAACTCGTAGTCAACTTCGCGGGTTAATTGCGTTGTCTTAAGAATGATAGATGTTTGATCGCGTTTGCGAACAATCAGTTCGACTCGCTCTGTGCCTTTGATGCCATTTCTGTTCGAAACAGAATAAGGACCTGATACGCCGCGCGCACCAAACTCATCAACGACTTGCTTAAAGCTTTCTCTGGCGACAAAAGCATTTGCAACTACGTTACCTTCTTCCAAATGCCCGCGCAAGCCCGGTAGAGTTCTGTTGTATTGGCCGAGTCGTCGAGCAGGATTTGGATCGCTGGTTGTGTAATCACCAAGCAATAGATAATTTAGGTTCTTGTCAAGTCTAACGTATAGCTTACCGGTGCTTTGCGCGTCTTGCGTGCGCAAACTGGAGTCACCATACACCGGATAGAACGCATTTGGATCAATGGATTCAAATAAACGCTTTTTTGTGTCTTTGTCTGAATCGTAGGCCATAGTCAAAAGGTAATCGCCTTTGACTTTGCCCTTGAGATATAAAGCAGCACGGGCGCCAAATTTTCCGCTTCCGCCATTGAACTCTTTATTGAAGCCTTTAAGCTCTTCCTCAAAACCATCATCCTTGGATGCAAAGCTGTCATTCGCAGTAACCGGGACAATCGCTTTAGCATCAAACTTATCAGAACGAAGACGTCCTTCAATCAAACCTACTGCCACCAGTTCTCGTAAATCAGGCACGTAGCGAACTTCAATTTTTTCACTTGCGCCTGGAACGCTTACCCTTATTACAACCGTCTCAGGCTTGTAAGGTGCAATCAGCTTGAACTGCAATACGCCATCGACTACTTTAGCTTGTGTTCCGGGAGTCACTTTGTCAATGTCACCTTTGTCGGCTCCAGATTCAGAAGTCAAACGTCCGGGCAGCAAAATTCTTGCGCCACCAGTCACTTCAATAGTGACAAACTGTTCACCTCGAACAGGTTGGCGGTTTGTGCCAAAGAGTTCAATTTTTATATCGGTGCTGCCGACACCATCTGCAGGAAGATTATTTGCGCGTTGTGTCAAGGCAATCTGAGACACAGGAGACGCAATCTTCGCCAGAAATGAACTAAACGGACGCGTACCAATATCGCCCTGCCCACTTGTTTCAAAGAGGCTTTTCGCCTCAAGCGAATCTGCACTAGTGGCAGCTTGATTATTAGCTGGCGCTGGCTGAGCCAACGCAATCACAGGAAGTAGGCTAACAGCCAATGCAATGGGAGTAAATCTAGCGATCATTATTTATTACCTCCAGCGTTGCCAGCTGCTGGCGTCTCTGGGCGCAGACCAGGCAGAATTTGCTGCTGCACCTGCAATGGTCTGTTGTCTATTTTGAAATCCGGCGGGGTTTCCTTCTCTGGCGCAAGAATCGCAGCTTGCGCTCTCCGTGCCTTGACCTGATCGAGAACCTCTGGTGTGCAGGAGCCTTCAATGAAGTCAGCCCGAGCTAGTTCACCTGCTTTCAAATCAACAAACAAACTGTCACCGACGCCCGCATTGCGATTAGATGATGGGAGCAAACGCGATCCCTTAGGCATCGTGGTTCTGTCTACCTTGATCACATGAGTTTGCGCCTTCACACCGCAAATACTGTATTTACCTTCGCTGTCAGTAACGATATTTGTGCCATCAAGCATGAGCAATCTAACACCAGGGATACCGAGTTCACGAGAGCCGCTTTCGTTGTTCTGCATGTGGTTTCCATCGCAGTCAACGTACACCTTACCAACGATACAACCGTCATTGCTGAACAAACCGCCGCTGACTTGAACCTTGTACTGCGCGGTAGCCGAGACAATACCAGTTCTTGTTCCGTCGTAGACTGCATTAGCTCTGTTAACACCATCTCCCTGTTGGGCACCAACACCTACTCGCACGAAGTACGTCAATATGGCTTCGCTGTTGCCAGCCAATGTGAAAGTGTTCGTCTGAAGAGCGAATGTCAATGAACGACCCACACCACCCGCTGGATCTGCGAGCGTGATACTGTTGTTCAATCTTGCAGTACCAAGGATGTATCTGAAACCAGCTGGTAATAGATCTTGCACTTTGAGGTTGGTAAGCGTCGTTTGTCCAGTGTTACGCAAGCGGATGGTGTAGCGCACCGTATCACCAACTTCGGCAGTCGTGCGATCACCGATCTTGCTTATCGTCAATACGCCAGCAGTAAACGGATCTAGTGGAATGTGGTTGTGAATCACACCTGCGCTTGTTGATGGGTTGATATTGAACTGCAGGAAGTATTGTGTTCCCACAGAACCAACAGGTGCGTTGCCATTGACGCCAACTGCTGGAGCCAGAGCATTCGGTTGGATAGGCACCTCAATACCCGGTGTGTTAGGCGGCGTAAATACTCCGCCAGGTGCCGCAACTCCGCCTTGTGTTGCAACGGGGGCGTTATATTGCGCTGGCGGCACAATACGAAGGCTATATACACCAGTTTGCGTTACGCATCCAGCAGGTAGTGGAGCAGCACTGAAGAGATCGAATCTGTAGACGCCAGTAGCATCAGTTGTGATGGTGGAAGCACCTTGCACAATACATGCCGCTGGTACTGGCGAACCGTTAGGTCCAATCAGAGTTACCTGTGCGCCTGCAACCGGGCGTCGTGTCACAGAGTCGTAGACAACACCGCTTGGATCAATCGGCAAATTCTGCTCAACAACATTGTCACCGGCGTACAAAGTGATGTTGCCGATCGTATTTCCAACTGTACGAGTGCCTGTAACAACATTGCTTGTCGTTCCTGTTGATGGGTTCCCGTTTACTGTGCCGCCTGACTGATTGAACGGCGTGGTACCGATGATCTCGCCGCTTGGGTTGCGGAAGCGAATAGTGTATGTGCCAGCTACATTGCTCGGTACTTGACCCGAGATGATGTACGAGCCTGTGACACTAGTTGTTGCCGTGCCGACCACGACACCACTACTATTCAAAAGCTCGACGCGCCATCCTGCCAAATCTACGTCTGTACCAGGCTGATAGATCCGATCGCTGTTGACATCTAACCAAACACGGCCAGATACGCTTGCATTTGGCGCCAGCGCATTCAATACAACGGTGGCCGTGTTGTTGGACAGCGTGGTCTCTGGGATGCTGGTGGTGCCTACGCTGGCGGTGATGGTGTTGCCGCCGGCTTGCACGGTGAGCACCGG
>JAYSRZ010000521.1:0-25937 GCA_043720775.1 Variovorax sp.
TGCATCCAGCTTGTTGCCTTGCGTGTCAATCTTCACCAAATTGCTGGCGGTGACTTCGCTGTAATGCAGGCCGAAAGGGTTGATGAGGAATTGTTTCGAGCTTCCACTCACAGACTCAGGCACACGCACCGTGATGTGGTTGTAGATCATCTCAGCCCAGCCGAGCATATCGAAGATGCAATAGCAAGCCGCGAGCTCAACGCGAGCCTTCCATTCATCGGGGTGGAAATCTTCTTGCTTCATGCTGTGGCCTTTTCGTGGGTCTTCAAATCTTGCAGTACAGATTGAATATTTTGCGCTGCCAGCGCAGCGTTATCGGACTGGCTGATGAGCTTCAAGCTCAGCATCGCTAGGAACAACTCGCTACGTGCGCCTGCTGCATGCACGGCGTTGGCAAGCGAGGAATAAACGGCGTCGAGTTCATGTGCTTGCATATTGGCTCTCCGGGTGAAGGCTACAGTGCAGCGCTTGCGAAATTTCTTTGATTTCGGCGGGCGCATCCCAACGCGCAGCAATGTAGCCATCGGGCCTCACAAGCACCGCCGTATGCACGCCAGATTCATATCGAGAGCGAGCTTCGCCATGCGGATCAGTGCCTGCGTGCAAGGCGATGCTGCGCACGCCTTCGATCTGCAACAAATCACCAAAGCACAGCAAGCTGTAGCCATTCCCAAAGCATTGCGTGAGATGGACAAGCTCACCACCCACCAACACACGCGCCTCGGGTGCAACATAGCCCGGCGAAGCAAGGCGCGCATCAGTGCTCGCGCTTGGATAGCGCACCGGCGCAGATTGCCGGGGATTGATGAGCGAGCGCACTTGCGGCGTGCTACCGGCCAAGCGCAGCGCGGCTTGGCGCATCAGATCAAAGCCGCGATGCGGTGGGCTCATAAATTCTGTGCTCTTGCTGCCGAAATCAATGTTGATCAACGCGGCGGCGCGGCGCTCTGCAGAGTAAGTGTCCAGCAGCGCATCGCTAGCCTTGCCTTTCAACACAGCGGCGAGCTTCCAAGCCAAGTTGCCCGCATCATCCACGCCTGAGTTCAAACCACGCACGCCAAAGATCGGCACGAGATGCGCGGCATCGCCGGCGAAGAAGATGCGGCCATGGCGATACTCATCCAGCGTCAAACATTTCGCGTTGTAAATCGAAATCCATTGCGGTTCCCAGGCCTCGCTCTCGCCCATCCATTCCAAATGCGCTTTCACACGCGGCAACACATTCTCAGGTTTCACAGCCTCGGCAGGGTTCTCATCATCACGCACTTGGTAATCAATGCGCCACACATCATCGGGCTGGCGGTGCATCAGGATGGTGGAGCAGGGATTGGTGGGCGGATCAAACCACGCGAGGCGCTCTACCGCGTGCGTCTGCAACCGCGTAGATTTTTGCTTCACATCCACAATCACATAGCGCCCTTCGTATTGAATGCCCTTCAGCTGCAAGCCCAGCTGCTCGCGCACCGTGCTTCGCCCGCCATCGCAGGCAATCAGCCAATCCGCGCGAAGCTGCTCGCCTCCATCCAACGTGAGCATCGCGTGATCAGCATGATTAGCCACTTGCGCAATGCGCGTTTTCCAGCGGACTGTGATCAGGCCAGGAAAGTTCTTTTCAGCCGAGCGCAGCGCATATTCCTCCACATAGAACTGCTGAATATTCGTCATCGGCGCAAAGCGCTGCGAAGCGTCATGCGGCATATCAAATTTCAGCACTTCATCGCCGCGAAAATAACTGCGTCCACTCGTCCACGCCAAGCCCTTGCTCACCACAGCATCCGCAGCGCCACAAGCATGCAAAATTTCTAGCGAGCGGCGAGAGAGACAAATGGCGCGGCTGCCGGTGCAAAAACCTTCATCGGCTTCGATCACGGTGCTTGCGATGCCCTGCGAAGCGAGCAAGGCTGCCATCGTGAGACCCACCGGGCCACCGCCTGCGATCACCACCGAGCTTGAAGAAGAATTAAAGTTACTCATCATTTAATAGCACTCCACGCATTAAATACGCCGGCAATATGCCACTTTTCATACAAATTTAAACTGCAAGCGGCCATGCGCGCCGTAATCTACATCAAACACATCGCCCGCCTTCGCAGGCACAGGCTTGGTAAACGATCCCGCTAAAACAATCTCGCCCGCTTGCAAATATTCGCCCCAAGGTGCAAGCTTGTTGGCTAGCCAAGCGATGCCCACTGCCGGATGACCTTGCACGCCAGCGGCGAGGCCGGTTTCTTCCACCACACCGTTGTAGCGACAAATCGCGCCGACCCATGGCAAGTCTGTGGTCTGCACATTCATGCGATATCGAGTGTCTGTTGAAATGTCTCCGATCACAATGCCCGCATTGGCTGCGTTATCACTGATCGTGTCAAACACTTTTCGAGGCGCTCTTGTGTGGCGATCAAACTGCTCGATTCGGGCATCAATAATTTCTATGGCGGGTGTGACGTAATCCGTAGCCGCCATCACATCTTGCACGGTGATGCTTGGCCCGCGAAGCTCGCGCTTCAAAACGAACGCGAGCTCCACTTCCACGCGCGGCGCGATGAAATTCCTCACCGGAATCTCCAGCACTTCGCCGCCCTTGCAGGTGTATCGCATGTAGTCAAACAGCGTGCCGTAATCAGGCTCATCAATATTGCTAGAAATTTGCATCGCGCGTGAGGTCAGCCCAATCTTGTGGCCGATCACTTGATGACCTTTCGCTTTCTTGCATGCAGCCCATGCGCGGTTGATGCGATAGCCGTCTTCCATCGTCATGCCCGGATACCACTTAGAGAAATGCTCCAACTGCGTGCGTAACAGCTCCGCGCTTTCCAGCTCTTGGGCAAGTTGCGAAATCAATGCGTCATCCAACATATCTCAAGCCTTCTTAAACAGCGGATGAATCGAGCTGTGCTTTTCATCAAAAGCCTCATGCCCTTCATCGACCTGCACCGTCACGCCGATATGCTCGGCATGCAGTAAATGATCGAAATGGGCTTTAGCAGCCATAGATACTGCGTGGCCTGCTATTGATTTAGTAGCGTTACTGCGCCCACGCCCCATGCGCAAGTTCATATACACAAATGCGTACTCGCCCGAGCCGCCCGCTGCCTTGCCCGCCGCGCCACCATCCGCAATTGCATAATGCGCCGCCGGATACGCAAGCACGCGCGTGCCGCCGGTAGGAAAGACTTGATTCCCAGCTTCATCGCGCACAGCAATCATCACATCTGCCATCGTGCGACACAGCGCGGACATATCCATCTTGGCATCTAAATTCGGTGTGTAGTAAATCACGAGATGGGGCATGTTGTTTTCACTTCTTCAAAGGCAGCACAGGAAAAATCGCATTGATCTGCCCCGTACCACTCGATCCAAAGTAGGGCGTGACGATTTCTACTTTTTCTTTGTACGCAAAGCTCTCATACGCGCCACCCACCACGCCATACAACATCGCCGTGTCGTGCATATCGCCTTCGCCCCAGCATTTGTCGGCATACATGGGCAGCATATCGACGACGATTTGGTGCTCGCCTTTTTCCCACAGCTCAACGACGCGCCGATCAATTTGCTCTAAGAATGCGTCATACACCTTGAACGCATATTCAGGCGCTCGGCCATTGTCTGCAAAGTGGTGAGACAGCGAGCCACTGGCAAAAACAGCCACTGTGCCTTCATATTTTTCTTCAATCGCTCTACGAAGCGCATGGCCGAACTTTTGGCTCTCGCGAAGATTATGCCAATCGCACCAGCTGCTAATGCAAATCACCTTGTAATGCTGATCGGCATTCATGTAGCGCATCGGCACGAGCGTGCCGTATTCGAGCTCGAGCGACGTATCCGAATGCGCCCGTGATTTCACGCCCATCTCGTTAGCCATATCCGCAATCGCGTGGCCTAGCTCTGGATTGCCGCGATATTCATACGGCATATTCTTGATGAAATGCGGCAGCTCGTTGCTGGTGTAAGTGCCTTTGAAGTGCGGCGCGCAATTGAGGTGGTATTCGCTGTTGACTTGCCAATGCACATCAAGCACGACGATGGTGTCCACGCCCGCTTCTCTACAGCGTTTGTCAATTTCTTTGTGGCCGGCAATCGCTGCGTCTCTCTTGCCGAAGTTGGGCCCTGGGAATTCGCAGAGGTACATGCTGGGGACGTGTGTGATTTTTGCGGCTAGTGCTAGTTTGCCCATGATGTTTCCTTTGTTTTAGCTCCGCTCCCAAGAGGCGGCGGGCGCAAGCCTCTGCTCATGTCCCCCGGCTGGCGCTTCGCGCGTGCCTCCTCCTTGACTTCGCTGAGGCTCACACCCGCCGCCTCTTGTGCGCTATGTTGTAGAGATCTAAATATGCGCGCGCACTTTATTTGCTGAGCCAAGGGTTGGGGTGTCCCACGTAGCGAAGTCAAGGGGTAGGCCCAGCCGCAGGCCAGGCCGGAGGACATGAGCGCAGTGGGATACCCCAAGCGTCGGCGACCACCACTACCTCCGCGCGAAACAGTAGGTGAACCCATCAAATCCCCCAATGCGGAATATAGTGCGAGCCAAGAGATACAGAAACATTCTTTGGCTCAAGGAACACTTCGTAGCTCCAAGTTCCGCCCTCGCGCCCTGTGCCACTGGCTTTCGTGCCGCCGAAAGGCTGGCGTAGGTCGCGCACATTTTGGCTGTTGACGAAACACATACCCGCTTCAATTTGTGCTGCCACGCGATGTGCGCGGCCAATGTTTTCTGTCCATGCATAGCTGCTCAGACCATACTGCGTGTCATTGGCAATCCGCACCGCATCTGCTTCGTCTTTGAAAGGAATCAGGCAAGCAACCGGGCCAAAGATTTCGTCTTGCGCGATGCTCATGCGGTTATCGACATCGGCAAACACCGTTGGCCACACGAAGTTTCCTTTTTGCACTCTCGCAGCCAACTCTGGCGCGTAGCTGGGGTGGTCAATCCCGCCACAGAGCAACGTTGCACCTTCTTTGCTTCCGAGCTCAATGTAGCTGCGCACTTTCGCCAGATGCGCCTGCGAGATCATCGGGCCGACGATTGTTTTCTCGTCCAAGGGATCGCCCACTGTGATGCGCTTGGCTCGCTCGGCAAACTTCTTCGCAAAGTCTGCATAAACACTCTGCTGCACGATGATGCGGCTGCCCGCTGTGCATCGCTCGCCGTTGTTAGAGAAGATCATGAAAATCGCTGCATCCAATGCGCGATCTAAATCTGCATCTTCAAAAATCACAAATGGGGATTTACCGCCGAGCTCCATGCTGAATTTTTTCAAGCCTGCGGTTTGCACGATTCGATTGCCCGTGGCCGTTGATCCCGTGAAGGAAATCGCGCGCACATCGGGATGCGCACAAAGCGGCTCGCCTGCTTCTTTGCCCGTGCCATGCACGATGTTGAGCACGCCGGGCGGGATGCCTGCTTCCAACGCCAACTCTCCAAGACGAGAAGCCGTCATCGGCGAGAGCTCACTCATCTTTAGCACCGCCGTGTTGCCAAACGCTAAGCAGGGCGCGACCTTCCAAGTCGCCGTCATGAAGGGCACATTCCAAGGCGAGATCAGCGCACACACGCCGACGGGATGAAACAGCGTGTAGTTCAGATGCGTGGGCGTCGGATAGGTGTGGCCATCGACGCGGGTACACATCTCAGCGAAATACGTGAAGTTATCCGCCGCGCGGGGAATGAGTTGTTTGCCTGTTTGCGAAATCGTTTGCCCGCAATCATTCGTCTCCATCTCAGCAATCTCGGTCACATGCATTGCAATCAAATCTCCTAGCTTGCGGATGATCTTTGCGCGCTCGGGCGCGGGCAGGCCTGCCCATTTTGGGAAGGCGGCTTTGGCTGCGGCAACTGCGGCGTTAACTTCTTGCTCGCCGCCAGAGGCAACTTCTGCCAACACCTCTTGCGTGGCAGGGTTGATGGTTTCGAACGTGGTGGCGCTTTGCACGGCTTGGCCATTAATGAGATGAGAAATCATGAAACGCTTTCAATCGCTATGAATGGTATTTTGCAATGTGCCGATGCCTTCGATGCTGCATTCGATCACGCTGCCCGCTGGGCAATCGACCACGCCATCAGGCGTGCCTGTGAGGATCAAATCACCGGGGCGCAGCGTCATGAAACTGGTGAAGTATTCGATGAGGGCGGGGATGCCGAAGATCATGTCCTTCGTGTTGCCGCGTTGGGTCACTGCGCCGTTGACTGTGGTTTGCAGATTGAGATTCATCGGATCAGCAATGTCTTTGGCATCTACCAGCCAAGGCCCAAGCGGCGTGCAGGTCGGGCGGCCTTTGACTTTCAGGTTTGGGCGATACCAGTTTTCTAAGTAATCGCGGATCGCATAGTCATTGGCCACTGTGTAGCCTAGTATGAAGTCATAAGCGTCGCCCTGCTTCACATTTTTTGCATTCCGGCCAATCACAACGGTGAGCTCACATTCGTAATGCATCATGCGCGCGTCTTGCGGGCGCAGCGTCTGCTCGCGATGGCCGATCAGGCTGCTTTGGCCTTTGAGGAAAGCAAGTGGCTCACTCGGCGGTTTGAAGGCGAGCTCTTTAGCGTGATCGGCGTAGTTGAGGCCAAGGCAAAGAATGGTGCGGGCTTGGCTGACGGGTACAAGAGGCGGCAGCCAACGCACCGCATCGAAGGTCACGCGCTGGCCGTCTTGCAACATCAGCATGCCATCCGATTCTTTTGCATCATGCGTAGCGCCTTGGTAGATCACGCGGGCATGTTTCACGAGGCCTCCTGCGTCATCAGGGTTCGTGTAAAAATTTGGCCATTCATGCGCGTCTCCACCACATCGCCAGCTTTCACCAGCGGCGCATCGGGCGGGCAGCCAAGCATGAGCACATCGCTAGTCTCCCAAGCGATAAATTCGCTCACTTCTCTGAGCTGTTCTTGCGCAGAGGCGAGCCAATCTGATGACGCATAACGATGCGCACGAGTGCCGTTGATCCACGTCTCAATGTGCAAGTTGCTCAAGTCAAGCGCAGAAAATGGCAGCGCGTTTTGCGGCAATGCCAATGAACCATCGAGTGCATTGAAGCACAGCGGTGGACGATAAAAGCTGCTGTGCGGTAATGTGAAATCACAGTACAGCGCGACATGCCAATCTTGAATCACTATGTTTTTAATAGCGCCTTGCGCAGTATTTACGCTAGCCAGCGGGCTATTTGGTTTATAAATTAAGCCCACGCAGGCGCGCGCAACGATTTGCAGATGCTGCGCCGGCATAGAGAAGCTTTTGCCGAATGCGAGATGCGTGTTCGCAGGCTTGATGTACAGCACGGGCGCTTTTGGCGGTGCATTGTAAGGACTCTGATGCGCTGCATCGCTCAAAGCATCTAGCTCTGCGCAGTGGTGCATCAAGCTGCCATACATCGTGCTCGGCATCATGCGTTGGCTCGCTTTCGTGCAGTCTTGCTCTGTAGTGCAGGCATCGGCATGGCGATCACTTCGTCCAGCAAAGCATACAGTTGCAGCAAGCGCGGCTTGCCCAATGCGGCCTCCATGCTCTCGTAATGCGCTTCTATCGATTGCGCCAACTTAGCCACTAAGCGCTTGCCTTTGGCACTGGCGCGAATGCTCTGGCGCCTCGCATCATCGCCATCGGCTGAGCGAGAAATCAAGCCATCGCGCTCCATCCGGCTGAGTACACCAGACAAGCTCGGGCCCAATAAAAATGCGCCTTGCGCAATCGTGCTCACATCGCATTGCCCCTTTTCGGCCAACACGCGCAACACGCGCCACTGCTGATCGGTCAGCCCATGCTCACGCAGATTCGGGCGAAAGTGTTCCAGCACGGCTTCGCGCGCTTGCAGCAGCAGGCGAGGCAGATTGCGATGAGCAAATGGATTCATTAGTTAATATGTTAATTAATCTTTGAAGCCTTGTCAAATCGGGCTTGTACTGCGCGCATCACATCTTCAAAGCTCAATTGCGACATCGCCCACATCTCTTGTGGCGCAATCACATGCGTGCCGTGCGGAGCTGCTTGCAGCAGCGCATCTAAAATTTCAGCAATCTTTGTTGCCCGTACAGGCTGCTCATGGGTGGGCACCATGAATTTGAAAATGCTGAGCATCCAATGCGCCAATTTTTCCAATGCGTTGGAGTGCTTGAGATCCACAGGCTTTTCTGCGCTGCGCAAAATCAGCAGGCGCTCAAAGCCTATCGATGCCACAGCCTGCTCATCGAGCGAGGCCATGCCCCGCTTGAGTGATTCGGGCAAGCTGCCTTGTGCATGCGGCAGCACAATAGCCAACGTGTTCGCACCGCCAGCATGTAGCCACGCAGCCAACTCGGGCAGCTGCTCAGGCAAGGGCGTCCACAAGGCACGCTCGCGCTCATAAAACATGCGAGGCGGCTCAAACATCACAATGGCCACATCACTGCGCGGCGCAGATGGCCATTGCGCGACGTCTCCTGAGACTTGATGCAAGGAGATCTGACGCATGCCCTGCTGCATGGGCTCCCGCGCAAGAACCCGCGTGTGCGCAAAAAGCTGCACGCCCACCAAGCGCCTGAGCACCGCCGCGCCCAAAGCGCCTGTGGCACCCGCAAATAGCAGATTGGGTTGCAAATTAGTGACGTTATTTCCCTTCTGACGGGCTTGATTGATTGCTGCGAAGGCTTGCGCTGGTGAAACTTGCATCCATCTATGCTACCTTCTGGTTCTGTGCATCCAAAAACCAACTTAATGAGGGTTCGCCATGAGACGTCTTTTACTTTCTGCCTTGCTTAGTTTTTCTGCCCTGCTCACTGGCTGCGGCTACAACGATTTCCAACGATTGGACGAACAATCCAAAGCCGCGTGGAGCGAGGTGCTCAACCAGTATCAGAGGCGCGCTGATTTGATTCCCAATATCGTCAACACCGTCAAAGGCGAAGCCGGTTTTGAGCAAGACACGCTCGTGAAAGTGATCGAAGCGCGCTCCAAAGCCACGAGCATTCAAATGACGCCGGAGATGCTCAACAACCCCGAGGCGATGAAGAAATTCCAAGCCGCGCAAGGCGAGGTGAGCTCGGCATTGTCTCGCTTGCTCGTCGTCACAGAAAACTATCCCAACTTGAAAGCCAACCAAGGCTTCCAAGATCTGCGCGTGCAGCTCGAAGGCACAGAAAACCGCATCACGGTCGCTCGCAATCGCTACATCAAAACCATTGAGGAATACAACGTGCTCGCGCGCAGCTTCCCGAGCAACTTAACGGCCATGATGTTCAGCTACGCACCGAAGGCGGGCTTCACAGTGGCTGATGAGGCCAAGATTTCTGCACCACCGACGGTGGACTTCAACAAGAAGTGATTTTTAAGCGTTTTTGGCATCTAACCCCCGTACATTCTGCGTGGAGTGCTCATTAATTGATAGCATTCAAATGCATGTTTAGAGTGTGGTTGCTGGCCTGCGTGCTGCTCACGCCGCTGGCTGCGTTCGCTCAACAGACCGTGCCGGCACTCAGCGGCCGTGTCGTTGATACCGCGCAGATTCTCACAGCAGGCGAGGCAGGCAGCATTGACACACAGCTCGCCCGCATTGAGCAAACGCGCGGCGCGCAAATCGTCGTGTTACTGGTCAACACAGTCGCCCCAGAAGATATTTCTAGCTACGCCAATCGCGTAACAAATGCTTGGAAGATTGGCAGGAAAAACCAAGGCGACGGCGTGTTAATCCTTATCGCCAAAGATGATCGCAAGCTGCGCATCGAAGTGGCTAAATCTTTGGAAGGCGCGATTCCTGATTTAGCCGCCAAGCAAATCATCAGCACCGCTCTCGCGCCCGCACTCAAAGCCGACCAATATGCGCAAGGCATTGAAGCCACGATTGAAGCGCTGGACAAACGCATTGGTGCAGAGAATTTGCCTGCGCCATCGGCATCTGTGCAAGGCGGATTTGATCCAGAAGACTTCGGCTTTGATTGGCAGAATTTGTTGTTCTTTTTGCTCTTCGCCGTGCCGATAGGCGGCGCGATTGCCAAAGGTATTTTCGGCAACAAACTCGGCTCGCTCGTCACAGGCGGCGCAGTTGGCGGCATCGCGTTTTTCGTCACAGCCAGCATGGTGCTCGCGGGAATTGCGGGCATCGTGGTGCTCATCTTCACGCTGATGTCCAGCTTCGGCAGAAGCGTCACCGGGCGGCGCGGCTCGCGTGGCTATGATGGCGGCGGCTGGACATCTGGCTCCAGTGGCGGGAGCTGGGGCGGCGGTGGTAGCAGTGGTGGGGGTGGCTTCAATTCAGGCGGCGGCGGAGATTTCGGTGGCGGCGGCGCGAGTGGAGATTTTTAAGCATGAATGCACCTCAAGCCCCTCGCATCGAGCGCAGCTTCTTTAAAAAACTAGCCCGCATCTGGAAACACCGCTGGATGGATGAACGCGATGTGCGCGCCGCTGCACCGCCAGAGTTGCTCTCCAAATTAGAACGCTTCACCCAGGCCAGCGAAGCGCGCCATAGCGGCGAAATCCGCATCTGCATCGAAGCCGGCCTGCCCATTAGTTATCTATGGCGAGATGCCACACCCAGAGAACGAGCGATTGCGATGTTTGGCAAGCTGCGCGTGTGGGATACGCAGCAAAACAACGGCGTATTGATCTACGTGTTGCTCGCCGAGCGCGCTATAGAAATAGTAGCTGACCGCGCAGTATCTATGCCGGCAAACAGTGCTTTTTGGCAAGAGGCCGTGAATAAATTAAGCGCCCATCTCAAACAAGGCGATTTCGAACGCGGCCTTACGCAAGCCCTCGAAGAAATCTCCGCACTGCTCGTGCAACACTTCCCCGTTGATGCAAACGCAGCCAATAAAAATGAGTTGAGCAATCGCCCCGATGTTCGCTAAGTAGCTTTTCTGAGCACAAACAACATCGCGAGAACGTGCTCAGCGTGCGTTTTGCGTAAGTAAAGGGGGAGGCGGCGAAACCAACTCCCCGGAGAAAAACAAAACACATCGCCGCCGGAGAACATGGAGCAAAACGTACGCTGAGTACGTTCTCGCCGAGTACCAACTAGGCAGCCGCGTTCCCATCAGTGACTCACTGCACCACCATTTTCACCAACGCCCCCGGCTGTACGGCACCCGTCGAATACACGCCATTCATCAGTTTGAGTTGCTGCTCTGGCAACGTCGTCATCGGCGCAGTGCGCGCTAAATCAGTAAAGCCGCCGCGTGGCAAGGCCGTGCTGCGCAAAGTCCACGGCTTGGCAGCCGCAGCATCCTGCGCACTCATCGCACGAAAGCTCCCCTCGGCCTCGCGCAGCGCCGCCATGTTGCGCTGCACCGTAGGCGCATCTTTGCCCGCAAACACCATCAAATAATTTTGCCCCGTGATGCCCGTGACCACCGTCACTTCCACGCCACGCTGCCCACCCTGCGCTTGCACCGCGCCCGTGAAATGCGTGGCTTGCAGACCATTGAGCGTGTAGCGATCCGTACGCCCCGAGACCGGCTTGATCGTGTTGCGAATCACCTCATCATGATTGCGCCCCGCATTCGGCGGCACAAGCTGCAATATCAAGCCCGCATCACCCGCTGGATTGATGATTTTGAGCTGATCCGCATCATTCAAAATGCGCCAGCCAGGAGGCGATGTGATCGCAAAATTGAGTGAGGAGTGATAAAAATTCCTCCCGCGCGTGAGCCCCTGCTCAGGGCTTTCGCCAAAAGCCATGCCATCAATGATTTGCAAATAGCGCAAGCGGCCTTCATCCACATAGTTTTTATTCGCTTGGTATTGCGCGGCAATTTTGTTGATTGACTCCAAGCGCTGATCATTGCTCGGATGCGAAGCCAACCAAGAATTGCCGCCCTGCGGCACAGGCCGGCCTTCAGCGCGCGCCACATCAGCGGCAAACTTTTCTTGATCCTTGAGCACACGAATCACATCAATCATGTTGCGCGGATCGTAATTCACACGGCTCAAATACTCTGCGCCCAGCCCATCGGCTTGCAACTCTTGCTCACGCCCATATTTCGCCACACGCCCCTGCGCCGCCATGCCCGCCACTTCACCAATCTGCTGCCCAATCCCACCGCCGCCCTTGGCATCGAGCACAGCGCCGAGCACATTGCCCAGCAAACCAACGAGCGCCGCATCCTGTTGGCGCGTAGCTCTTTGCGCCCCATGCCGCGCCGTCACATGCCCAATCTCATGGCCAATCACGCCGGCTAAATCTGCCTCGCTATCGAGATACGCCATGATGCCGCGCGTGATGTACACATAACCGCCCGGCAGCGCAAACGCATTGATCTCTGGGCTATCAAGCACGGTAAATGTCCACTTGAGTTGATTGCGATGCGAGAGCTTGGCCAGCCGCTGGCCAATATCGTTCACATAATTTTGCACGCGATCATTTTTGAGCACACCATATTCCTTGAGCACCTCTTGATGCGCCTTCGCACCTTCGCGCACTTCATCCGCCTCACTCATCACCGAGCGCTCTTGCTGGCCCGTGACTGGGTTCACGGTCTTCGTGCCGCAGCCGATCAATGCTGCAGCCACCAGCGCACTAAGCGCCCATTTCTTACTGCTGCGTTTCCAAATTTTCAGGTTGTTATTCATCATGATGTCTCCGCTTAGTGATAGATATGCCGTCAGTTTAGCTTGATTGGCGCATCAAGGCACGCGTTCTATGCAACCACTCTAAGCCAAAAGAAGCCTTCCGCGTACCCTTGTGGAAAATTGAAGAAGCTCGCCGAATACTGCAAAATTTATAGCACCCCACGCAGTATCTACGGGCCATACAGCCCAAAATACTTAAGAATTACTTAATGCACACCATCCGCACTTGCTTGATATCCGTAAGCCCCATCATCACTTTTTCCATCCCATCCATCTTTAAGCTACGCATCCCACCGCCCACCGCCGCCACAAAAATATCCGCTACGCGCGCATGCTCCTGAATCAGTTTTTTCACCGTGTCATCGGCCACCAGCAGCTCATGCAAGCCAATGCGGCCTTTGTAGCCTGATTTGTTGCATTTATCGCAGCCTACTGCGCGGTAAAAGCGCAAGTTGCCATCTTTGCCATAACTGTCTGTCCAGCTTTGTAGAAGCTCTTGCTGTGCGCCGCCGAGATCTTGCACCCAAGCCGCCGTGTGTTGCAAATCCTCAGCATATTCCTTCATGAAGGCTTTAACTTCTTTCGCGTCCGGCGTGTATTCTTCTTTGCAATCGCAGAGCTTCTTGGCCAAGCGCTGCGCCAAAATGCCCAGCAGCGCATCCGCAAAGTTAAATGGATCCATGCCCATATCAAGCAGGCGAATGATCGACTCGGGCGCACTGTTCGTGTGCAGTGTAGAGAACACCAAATGCCCCGTGAGCGAGGCCTCCACGCCCATGCTCACCGTCTCTTTATCACGCGATTCGCCCACCATGATGATGTCTGGATCGGCGCGCAAAAAGGCGCGCATGATCGTGGCGAAATCCAAGCCAGCTTTCTTGTTGACCTGCACTTGGCGCAAACCCTTTTGCGTGATCTCCACCGGATCCTCCGCTGTCCAAATCTTGGTATCGATTTTGTTGAGAAACTTCATCACCGAATGCAGCGTGGTCGTTTTGCCCGAGCCGGTGGGCCCGCAAACATAGAACAATCCATAAGGCTTAGAAACTGTTTTCTCCAAACGCTCACGGTTGTGTTGCGTCAGGCCAAGTTTGTCCATGGGGATGGGCTCACCAGAAGCCAAGATCCGCATCACCACATCTTCTACACCGCCAGAAGATGGAATCGTGGCCACGCGCAGCTCGATATCGAGCGGACCGTATTTCTTAAACTTGATCTTGCCATCTTGCGGCTTGCGCTTCTCTGAGATATCCAGATCGCACATGATCTTCAGGCGCGTTACAAGTGCTTGGCGAAAGCTCGCTGGCACTTCGATATAGGTTTGCAAGCTGCCATCAATGCGAAAGCGAATGCCGGTCTTTTCTTTGCCTGGCATCGGCTCGATGTGAATGTCGGAGACGCGTTGGTTGAAAGCATCAATAATGACTTTGTTGACGAATTTCACCAACTCGTTATCTGCCGCCGCAGACTCGAGAGCCGATTCATTGAAATCTTCTTCGTACAGCGGCGCATTCAAATCAGCCAGCAGCTCATTGATCGAACCACCTTCGACGCCTGCTCCAAAAAACTGCACAGTAGTTTCTTCAAACTCGGTATGCGTGGTGACGCAGTACTTGATCTTCGATACGCGTGGAAAAATTTGCTGCACGATGCGCGAGCCGCGCACGGCCTCAGGATCAAGGCACATCACCACCAAGCCTTCAGGCGTTTCCTCCAACGGCAGCCAGCCCTGTGCCTGCACAAAATCCAATTTGAGCGCCGAGTGAAGCATCTCCGAGCGAATGCGCCCGCCTTTGAATGCCTCGTAATCAACTCGGAAGAATTTGGCCAGCGACGGGCCAATCTGTGCGGGCCGAATGCCGAAATCGGCCATCAGTAAATGTTCCACCGATTTGGCTTGGTTCCGCGCTTGGGCAACACAGTCGCTGAGCTGCTCCGCAGTCAGTACGCCATCGCTCAACAGCCCGTCATACTTCGTGGCCTTGCTGCGGGCCGCATCGTCTATCAGTTTGCTCGCCTTCTCAGCGCGATGACGAATCGCTGTCGCAAGCGTTTTGCAAAGTTGCGTAGCGCCTTCCAATTCAAGCTCACCAAACGGCGCATCACCCTTGTTATTGATCACTTGCAACACGCCATGCAAATACTCGCCATCCAAAATTGGCATCACAAGCATTTGCTTGGTGCGATAGCCTGAGCGCTTATCCACCTCTTTCAGGAAAGCAAGCGAGGGATGGATGCGCTTTAGGGCTGCATCGTCATACACATCCGAGATATTGACCGGCTCACGCGACATAGCCACATAACCGGCAATGCTTTGAACACCGATGGGCAGTTTGAGCTCTTTGGCGACATTCAAGCCGGTTTTGATTTTGGAGACAATTGCTGAGCCATCCTCATTTATTGCATACAGCGTGAGGCGATCTGCGTTGAGTAGTTTGCAAATATCTTCGCTGGCTTCCAGCATCAGTTGATCAATGTTGTCGGTATCGTGAATTCGCGTGGTGACTTTCTGCAGCTGCCGATAAAACAAGACTTCAAATGTCATGCCGCGCAGCTCGGGCCTCAACATTTGCGAATCAAAAAAAGCTTTCTCAGCAGCCGATGCCCCACCAGCAACCGAAGCAGCCGGATCTAGGGCCGCTTTCATACCGTGAACTCCTGCCCCGCACGTAACCATCGGATGTCGTGCGTCACGTTCGGGCCAAACGGCTGGGTTTGATCAAAGCGCTGGATTTCTTCCATGATTTGCTCTGTCTCGGCGGGCTTGGTATGCGTGATGTAAATCGGAAAGTGCTTGGTCTTGTCGATCTGATCAAGCTCCTCGGCCAGCACGTTAGGCGAGAGATGTAAGCTCAAGCGTGCAAGCTGCTTTTCGCGGTTGGAGAATGCCGTCTCGATCACAAGCATGGCCACGTTCATTTGATTGATGCGTTTCCAAAAAGCCGGGTTGCGCTCTGTATCGCCCGAGAAAACCCAGCAGCCCGCGCCAGCTGTCACCGCATAGCCCACGGCAGGCACGGTATGCACAGCAGGCATGGCTTCAATCAATTTGCCTCCAATTTTCAAACGCGCGCCGGTTTGTAGAGGATGAAAGCTCAGAAATGGTTTTTCAGCACTTGGGATCTTCGTGAAATCGGGCCAAATGTGATTGTTAAAAATGTATTGCTGCATCGCTGCAATGGTCTCGGGCAGCGCATGCACGCGCAGAGCCTGTGTACGAAAAGCTGCAACCGAGTCAATCATCAGCGGTAAGCTGGCGATGTGATCTAGATGTGAATGGGTGATCAATACATCGTTAATGGCGGCCATTTCAGGCAAAGTGAGATCGCCCACACCCGTGCCTGCATCGACCAGCAAATCGTCGTCAATCAGGAAAGATGTGGTGCGGCAATCCTTGGCAATCGCACCTGAGCATCCTAAAACCCTAATTTTCATGTGGCGCAGCTCCATTGACTATTTCGTCTCAAAATTGGTTGTGCCATCCCAGTTCGGATCAAATGGCAACTGACGCTTAGAGGCTACACGGTCTGAATAGAGTTGGTAAAGGTATTTTTTCGCAGTTTTGCCACTCTTGGCGTCTTGCGCGCTTGTTTTCAAGCTCACGCTGCGCTCGATATTGAGCATATGGACATCGCACTGATCCCAATCTTGGGTGCGATAAGACTTGAGGAAGGCATTCCAAAGCTTGATTTCGTCGCTCATATCTTTGCTCAGATGCTGTAAAGAAGCCAGCGGCGTATAAATCGCAACGGCCTGATCTTTGCCCTTCACTCGCACGCGATCGAGCTCTTGCCATGCATACTCCAGCGCCTGCTTTTTAGTGGCTTCACTCACGACAATGCTCACGCCGTATGTTTTAGACAAGCCCTCTAAGCGAGAGGCGAGATTGACTGCGTCCCCAATCACCGTATAGCTCTTGCGAATACTCGAACCCATATCGCCAACGCACATTGAGCCGGTATTCAGGCCAATACCCACGCCAATCTCTGGCAAGCCTTTCGCACGGTGCTCTTCATTGATTTGGCGAACCGCCTCAAGCATCTCCACCGCTGTTTTCGCGGCCAGTGTGGCGTGTTCGGGCGAATCCACCGGTGCGCCCCAAAAAGCCATCACGCAATCGCCCATGTATTTGTCAATCGTGCCTCGGTTGTTACGGATCACGTTGGTCAAGCGGCTAAACACCTCGTTGAGCAAGCCCTGCAGCTGCGTAGGCTCCATGCTCTCGCTCAGCTGAGTGAAGCCACGCATATCGCAAAACATCACCGTGAGCTCTTTGCTTGTGGCCTTCATGTTGTAACTGTTAGGATCTTTGACCATTTCATCAACTAACTCGGGCGGTACGTAAGTGCCAAACAGGTTAGCAATCTGGCGCTTGGATTTACTTTCGACGAAATAGCCGTAACTCATGTTGAGCGCAAACGCTGTGAGCGCCATCACCAAGGCCGCCGCCAGTGGCAGCACCAAGCCGGCACTTGAATACAGCCAGAAATTCATACCCATCAGCGCTGCAATCACCGTCACGCTCAGCGCCACCGCTTTCGGTGCAGAAAGCATTGGCAAGGCGAATGCCAGCATCAAGCCTGCCGCAATAAGCACAACAAATTCATAGCCCACGGCGTAATCTGGCTTCACAAAAATACGCCCGTCGATCAGGCCTGAGATCACATTGGCATGCACTTCGACACCTGGGTAGGTCTCACCCACGGGTGTGACGCGCAGATCCAACAAGCCAGGCGCTGTTGTGCCGACTAGCACGATCTTTCCCTCTAGTTCGCCAGCAGGCAAACGCTTGGCAAGCACATCCGAGGCCGAATAATATTTAAAAGAACCTCCAGCCACGTTGCCTTCCCCGCGATACGGCACAAGCGCGCCCACGCGATCATCAACTGGAATGGCAAGCGCTTTACCGTCTTGTTTGAGCAAGATGCTCTCAAGACCTTGGTAGTTGCGAGAGAGAATGCGTTCTTGCGGGAAACCTGGCTCGATATTTGGCAAACCCGTCAGCACACGAAACATGGCAAGCGCGAGAGACTCGTAGTATTGGCCTTTGTATTCCGAGATCAAGGGGATAGAGCGCACAACACCGTCAGAATCAGTGATGGAGTTGAAATACCCGCCCATCGGCGCTGTTTTGGCCAGAGACTCAATGTTTGAGCCAAATCCTGACCAACTGACGAATTTGATAGGCCGACCCTGCAAGGCGCTGGCCTGCATCACCGCTTGCGGGAGCACGCCATTGGTGCGCCCATCGCGGTCGCTGGTCATGTAGTAACCCAGCACAACAGGGCGGTTTTCAAGCGAGCGCGCAAACAAGTTGTCGTAATCAAGACTCGCCTCTATTTGGCCCAGTCGTTCACCAAAACCCGACTGATCTTTGAATTCGTTGCCGGCCAACTGTCGCAAACGCTTCAAACCCGAGCTGTCATCTGGCTCGCCAAACACCACGTCGAAGCCCAAAAGAGCGATTTTTTGGCGGTCATACAGCTCATTGACCAAGGTGGCTAGATTATTTCGCCCCCACGGCCAGCGCCCCATCTCAGCCAAGCTTTTTTCGTCAATATCAATGATCGCAATTCGCTTGTCGAGCGTCTTGGGCATCGTCGCGCGAAGGCGCGTGTCGTAGATGATGTCATCCAAGCGTTGGAGCACGTTGATCGGCAATACGCCTGCTGTGTGCATGAGTGCAAACAGCAACGGAATCAGCGTGACCAGAATACGAGGCCAGTGCTTGGTTAAAAGCTGCATACGGCCTGTAATGTGATGAGAGGGTAGCTTGCCTTCAACGGCTGCGAGTCAGATTTCCATCTTATCGGCGTTTGCCGCTCGAGATAAGACAGGCGCACAGATCAATCAAGCATTCAATGCAAACTGCATTTGCGTGCCTGCCAACTCAAGTACGTCACCGTCTTTGAGAGTGACTGGATCTGCACCGATGGGGGTTCCGTTCAGTGTTGGCCTGTTCACGCCTTCAACATGCGCCACAACGAAACCATGAGGGCGCTTGGTGATAGCGGCCACTGCAACGCCAGGCTTACCAATCGTCGTAACAACTTTAACTAAGGGCACTTCACGCCCTGCGGCCGCTCCCGAGAGGACTTTAATGGCTGCGTTCGATGCCGGCGCAACGCCTGCCATAGGCGGCACAGCTTGTGGCGACGAAGCTCCGAAACCAGCAGCGCCTGCTTTGATCACCATCGTGCGCTCAAAGCCTTCGCCTTGTTGCTCATTAACGTACTTGATTTTGTACTTGCCGATTTCTACGGTGTCGTTGTTGGCAAGCATCTGCTTTTTCACAGCCTTGCCGTTGATATATGTACCATTGGTGCTGTTCAAGTCTTCGAGACTGACTTCCGTGCCCGCTAACTGAATGACGGCATGCTCGCCGCTGACTGCCAGATTGTCGATCACGATATCGTTGTAAGGCCTACGACCTAGTGTCGTACGGTCTTTGGTCAGCTGTACTTCTTTGATGACGACACCGTCGATCGACACGATCATTTTCGGCATGGTCGGCTCCTGTTGTTGGGTTTATTTTACTTGCCTAACAGGCGCGACATGAAACCGCGCTTGCTTTGCCCGTCCTTGGCTTTCACAAGCAGCACAGAAATGTTGTCTCTGCCCCCGCCCGCGTTCGCTGCATCCACCAAAGCCTTGGCTTTAGTTTCTAAATCTTCATCTACTCGCATGATATCAGCGATGTCATCATCTGTAACCATGTCAGACAAACCATCTGAGCACATTAGATAAAGATCGCCGACTTCCGAGCGATGTTCGTTGGTCTCCAGCATCACAATATCTTCCACGCCTAATGCGCGGGTGACAAGGTTTTTGTTGAGAGATGTCGCCGCTTGATCAGGCGTGATCAAACCCGCATCCATTTGCTCTTGCAGCAATGAGTGATCTTTTGTGATTTGTGAAAACTCCGCGCCTCTTAGACGGTAGCAACGCGAATCACCAATATGCCCAATCATGACGCGGTCTTCTTGGAAAACGCCCACCACCAGCGTCGTGCCCATTCCGGTGTATTGGGCATTGGCGTTGGCCGCGTTAAAAATCGAGCGATTGGCGTTATCTACGCAAATCTCTAAAGCTCGGCGCACTTCTCGCGCATTGGCATTCTTACCCGCTTGAGATAGCCAACGACTCATTTCAGACTTGATAAAGGCGGTCGCCATGCCGCTGGCAACTTCGCCTGCGTTGTATCCGCCCATGCCATCCGCCAACACGGCCAAATGCGTTGGCGCGTCAAAAACGCCGGAGTCCTCGTTGTTTTCACGCGCGAGGCCGGGATCAGTGCAAAAAGAAAACTGGTAATTCATGTACTAACTTCTAACTATAGCGGCTTTCGGGCTGTAATCCACAGAGATACTGCTCTATTGGCCCTCTTGCGAGGGTGCGCGCGTGACGGTCGTTTTCTCAAACGGGTTGCTGTTGCTGGCCGTGTCTTGGAGAATTGGCGCGAATTTCTGTGTGGCTGCGTGCGTCTCGGCGGTCGCGGGCGGGGCGTTTTGCATTTTTGAGGCGCTCCAAGTATCACCTGCATCGCCAAGCAAAGCCATCACAGCGCGGAGATCAGCGGCAAACTGCCCGCCGGTTTGGTAGCGCGTCTCAGAGCGCTTAGACAAACTCATGGCGACGATATTTGCGAGCTGCTGCGGAATTTGTGCGCGGATGATGCGAATGTCGGGTGCGTCTTCATTGGCTATCTTGTACATCAGCTCAGCCATCGAATCACCCCGGAAGGGTAAAACGCCCGCAAGCATTTGAAACAGCATCACGCCGAGCGAATACAAATCGGAACGACCATCGACTTTTTTGCCAGCGATTTGCTCGGGGCTCATAAAGCTTGGTGTGCCGAGTACGAGGCCGGTCTTGGTTTTGCTTGAATCAGTGATGCGGGCGATGCCAAAGTCAGTGACTTTCACTGTGTCTGAGCTGTGCTCATACATCACGTTGGCAGGCTTGATATCTCGGTGCACCACACTGTTTTGGTGGGCGTAATCCAAAGCTGCGGCTACGCGTTCGACAATGCTGACCACGCGCAGCATCGGTAGCAAATTGCCATCTTTGCAATAGTCCACCAGATCTTTGCCTTTGAGGAATTCCATGGCGATAAAGGCCAAATCGTGCTCCTCGCCTGCATCGTAAATTGTCACAATATGAGGATGCTGCAAGCGGCCAGCCGTCTCGGCTTCGCGGAAGAAGCGCTCGCGTGCGTCGGTCAGCTCATCGCCATCAAACTCTTGCGACAAAGCCATCGTCTTGATCGCCACCACGCGGCCAATTTTTGGGTCTTTGCCCAAATACACCACGCCCATCGCGCCTTTACCCAGCTCTTTTTCAACGCTGTAGCGCCCCAACATCGGTTTTTCTACGCCTCCGCCGTCAAGCAGCATTGTGCCGCCGGGATGCGCTCCGCCGCCGCCCAAAATCACGGTTTCCGACAAGTTTTTGGCGCGATTGAGCTTGTCTTTCAAGCCTTTGTGATCTTTATCGAGCGTGGCCATGTGTTCATACACGGCTTGTGCTTTATTAAACTGGCGCTTGCGCTCAAAATCTAGCGCCAAATTACCCATGTTGTCGAGCAAAGCCACAGACGCAGGCACGCGGCGATAGCGATCAAACGCTTCATCCAAACGTCCTTGCCCAGCAAGCGCCAAGCCCATCATGCGATTGGTTTCGGCGGATTCTTCATCCGATTTAACTTTGCCAGCTTCAGTGACCAAGAAGCGCTTGGTAGTGAGTGCGATGTGGCCCACCAAAAGCAACACAGCAGGCAAAACCAACTGAAGCCAAGTGGCTGCACCCGAGAGCAGGCCGAACTCTAGGCTCAGAAGTGCTGCAAAAACTGCAGCAGTAACACCAGCACCCATCCCAGCCGACAGACGGGGCAGGGCGGCGATCAAATAAGCCGCAACCAGCAAAAACGCCAGCAAAGAAACCCACACGCCCCAGCTTGGCTGCACGATAAAGTGTTCATTCAAAATACTTGACGTGACATGGGCAATTGACTCGGCCGGGCTCATATCCTTGGCGGCCGGAGTTGCGAAGATGTTGCCCACGCCTGCAGCAGTCGCGCCGATGATCACGATTTTGTCAGCGTACTTGCTCGCTGGAATCTTTCCGCTGATCACGTCGAAAAAGGAATCGACTTGGAAGGCGCGTTTATCAGTGCTGCTTTTGTAGAACTGCGGCAGCATGAGTGCTGCTTCATCGGTTCTGACTTTCAATTTGCCAATCTGTACAGATTCGCCGTAATTGAGTTTGATGTCGCCAACGCCGAGGTTTAGACTTTTTGCGGCGACTAGCAAAGCCATTGAAGGCACAGCTTTGCCATAGTAGTTAACGAGCAGAGGCTCATACCGCACCGCGCCATCGACATCGAGCCATTGGTTCAAATGCGCTACGCCAGCAGCACTGTTGCCCAGCGCGTCCATCGGATGTTGACCAGCTATTGCAGATACTGAAAAGTTTTGGTTCTCGTCCACTGCGTTTTTGAGTGCAAAGGAGGGAAGCGGTTTATCGGGATTGCCCAAAGGCTCACCCATCTTATAAACCGAGGGCAAAATCACATTGGCGGCTTTTGCGATGCTCGTGGCAAGCTTGGCATCGCTATCTAAAGCAAATTCAGCCTCTGCAATGACTTTCCCAGCCTGCTCAATGGCTGGTTGAGCATTAGCAGGATCAGTTGTGCCCAACGTCTCTTTGATTTTGCGTATGTAAACCAAGCCGCGGTCCGTTTGCGGCTCGAAGAAAAAGGTGGTGTTGGCAATAACTTTGGCTTTGGATCCCGCAAGCAAGTCTGTCATCTGCGCGTGAACGTCGCGACTCCACGGCCAGCGTCCGATATTGGCAATGCTCGTGTCATCGATCGCGATCACGGCAATTTTGTCGGAAGGCTGGCGGCTGGTCGATGTACTGGCGTAATCGTAGAAGCGGCGTTCCAGCGTTCCTGTCAGATCGCCGAACTTGTGAAGCGATAAGACAGCAATCACCACCAACACACCCACAAACCAATCGGATCGCCAGAAGCTGCTTGCGTTTTTTAGTGGGGTAGACGCCACGGTGTTTGAGTGTGTTGGATATGACTGAGATTTGAGAAGTGAGCGCTAAGTGGCTGTTTGAACGCACGTTTTTCAAAGAAGAAGTTAAAGCGTAACAGACGCCCGAAAGACAATCAAGGCATTAAGTCACATCACGCTCGCGACTTGTTGCAAATCCACACCAACGCCCTTGCTGCGTTGGCATTCGTCATCACGGGTCATCACGGCGCGGATTTGGACGCAGCGCGTCGCTGTAAATATTGCCCGACCAAGAACACAAGAATCGCACCCGCAGCAGCGCAAGCGTATTCATACATCTTGCCTTCAGGCCGGATCCCTTTGAGAGCAATATCGGTGTAGGCCATTTGGCCGGCAATCCAGCCCAGCAGCATGGCGCCCAGCGTGATGATCATCGGAAAGCGCTCCATCAGCTTGAGCACGATCTGGCTGCCCCAAACGATGATGGGGATGCTGACCAGTAAGCCAAAGATCACCAAAGGCATTTGATGCTGCTGGCCTGCGCCCTGTGCTGCGCCGGCAATGGCGATCACGTTATCGACGCTCATCACCAGATCAGCCACGATCACGGTTTTGACGGCGCCCCAAAGCTTGTCGCTGGGGTTGATGTTGTGATCTTCGTCGCTTTCGGGCATCAGCAGCTGGATGCCAATGTAGATCAGCAAGGCGGCGCCGACGAGTTTTAAGTATGGAATCGCCAGCAAAGCCAGGGCAAACGCAATCAAAATGACGCGCAGCACAATCGCGCCTATCGTGCCGTAGATGATGCCTTGCGTGCGTTGCTTGGGCGGTAAATTGCGGCACGCCAACGCGATGACGACGGCATTGTCGCCGCCGAGCAAGATGTCGATCATGATGATCTGGCCAACGGCGAGCCAGAATGCGCCTGTCATGAATTCTTCCATGCTTTCTCCAAATGCTATAAATTTAATAGCACTTCACGCAGATCTCGTAAAGGTGAAGTGCCTAAAAGCTTTAAAAAATGATTTTTACGAGTGTACTTGCTGCAAAGGGGTGATTTTGCGTATTTCTGCTTACACGGTGGGCATTCATCCACCGATGCAGATGCGCCCAAGAAAAAACGGCTGCACCCCGCGAAGGCGCAGCCGCTGAATGCTGTGTAGCGCTTTGATGCGATTTACAGCATCGCTTTCAGCAATTTCGCCATCTCAGACGGATTACGCGTGATTTTGAAGCCGCATTCTTCCATCACAGCCAATTTGGCATCCGCCGTGTCTGCACCACCAGAAATCAACGCGCCAGCGTGGCCCATGCGCTTGCCGGGAGGCGCTGTGACGCCGGCGATAAAGCCAACGATGGGCTTTTTCATGTTTGCTTTGCACCAGCGAGCGGCTTCTGCTTCATCCGGGCCGCCGATTTCGCCAATCATGATGACGGCATCGGTATCAGGATCGTCGTTGAAAGCGCGCATCACATCAATGTGCTTCAAGCCATTGATCGGATCGCCACCAATGCCCACAGCACTGGATTGGCCGAGGCCGATTTCAGTGAGCTGCGCGACGGCTTCATAGGTCAGCGTGCCGGAGCGGCTCACAACGCCGATGCGGCCTTTGCGGTGAATATGGCCGGGCATGATGCCGATTTTGATTTCTTCGGGCGTGATGAGGCCGGGGCAGTTGGGGCCGAGGAGCAACGTCTTTTTGCCGCCAGCAGCTTCCTTGGCCTTCATGCGGTTGCGCACTTCGAGCATGTCGCGCACGGGGATGCCTTCGGTGATGCAGATGGCCAAATCGAGATCGGCTTCCACAGCTTCCCAAATCGCAGCGGCTGCGCCTGCGGGCGGCACGTAAATCACGGAAACTGTCGCGCCAGTCTGACCCGCAGCTTCTTTGACGGATGCGTAGATCGGGATGTTGAAAATGCTTTCACCGGCTTTTTTCGGGTTCACGCCAGCGACGAAACAGTTTTTGCCATTGGCGTATTCTTGGCATTTTTCCGTGTGGAATTGGCCGGTCTTGCCGGTGATGCCTTGGGTGATGACTTTGGTGTTTTTGTTGATCAGGATGCTCATTGCTGTTCCTTAAATGTTGGGGCCTGAAGCGCCTGATTACTGAGCGACGAATTCGACGCGGCGATTTTTCTGGCGGCCTTCGTCGGTCGCGTTGTCCGCCATGGGCTTGGTATCGCCATAGCCTTTGGCGCTCAAGCGCGCTGCGTCTACGCCGGCTTTCACCAAGGCGTCTTTCAATGCTGTCGCGCGCGCTTGCGAGAGCTTTTCGTTACCAGCTGCGCTGCCCACGTTATCAGTGTGGCCACCAATCTCGCCTTTCACGGTGGCACATTTACCAAGCTGCTCAGCCAAGGCTTTCACATTGGCTTCGGAGCTGGCCTTGATCACGGCTTTGTTGGTTTCAAACTCGACACCGGTGGCCATTTGCTTGGCGGTGCAGGCATCTGGTGCGGCTGGCGCTGTCGATGCAGCGGGTGTTGCGACCACGGGCGCTGGAGTCGCAGCGGGTGTTGGTGCGGGAGCAGCAGGCGCTGTTGCTGCGGGTGTTACAGAGGCTGTAGCAGGGGCTGTAGGCATTGCGACTTTTTTATCGCCACAGCCGCGAAGCAAGAAAAAACCTATCGCGGCTGCACCAATGGCCCACACCCACCAAGGGATGCCGCCTTTGGCCTGCGCTACGGCAGCGGTGCCTGCCGCGCCTGCTGCACCCACAGTTGCACTCACCGCAGCAGTGCCCGCAGAGCCAGCTGCACCGAGTGCGCCTGTTGCTGCTGTCGTGGCCGAAGCCGCGCCTGCCGCCAGATTCGTGCTGATGTTAGCCGCAGCGCCTGTGATGGCTGATGCAGCCCCAGACACTGCGCCTGTTGCAGTGCCGCTCAACGAGCTGGCAGCTGACGTTGCCGCCGCCGCACCCGCAGCGAGCAAGCCTGCCCCTGCCACTCCTGCCACGGCGGCTGATTTATCTTTGATCGCAGCCATGATTTTCTCAGCCGCTTCGGCCATGCTGCCGGCGCTGATGATGGGCAGGCCTGAATCCTTGAGCATTTGCTTGCCCAGCTCTTCGTTCGTACCCTTCATGCGCACAACAAGCGGCACGCTCAAATTCGTGGCTTTGCAGGCAGTGATGATGCCAGTGGCGATCGTGTCGCATTTCATGATGCCGCCGAAGATGTTGACGAGGATCGCCTCCACTTTCGGGTTCTTCAGCATGATCTTGAAGGCTTCTGTGACTTTCTCAGGAGTCGCGCCGCCGCCCACATCCAAGAAGTTGGCTGGCTCGCCGCCGTAGAGCTTGATGGTGTCCATCGTGGCCATCGCAAGACCAGCGCCGTTGACTAAGCAGCCGATGTTGCCGTCGAGCGAAATGTAGGC
>JAYSRZ010000522.1:0-1020 GCA_043720775.1 Variovorax sp.
ATAGTTGATCACGTGCGCTGCGCCATGCGCTTTGGCCAGCGCACACTTTTCATCTGAGCCTGCTGTGCCAATGAGTTGGTAGCCCAGCGCTTTGGCCCATTGGCAAGCAATCAAGCCCACGCCACCAGCGGCTGCATGAAACAGCACGAAATCACCTGCTTGCAAACCGCCTTGTGGCAGGGTTTTGCGAAGCAAGTATTGCGCGGTGAGCCCTTTGAGCATCATGGCTGCGCCGGTTTCAAAAGAAATCGCATCGGGCAGTTTGCACACGCATTTGGCCGGCATCACACGCGCTTCGCAATAAGCGCCCGGAGGCTGGCTGGCATACGCTGCACGGTCGCCCACCTTCAGATGCGTCACACCCACACCTACGGCTTCCACAACGCCAGCTGCCTCCATGCCCAGCTGCAATGGTAAGGGAAGGGCATACACGCCGCTGCGTTGATACACGTCGATAAAATTAAGGCCAACGGCGTGATGGCGAATACGAATCTCCCCCGCGCCCGGCTCGCCCACTTGTACGTCAACCAGCTTCATCACTTCTGCGCCACCGGTGTGTTCAATCTGAATTGCTTTTGTCATGTTTGTCTCCAAAATAAAAAGTATAAAACCTTAAGTGGCTTTGCTGCGGCTGACCCAATACACGCCGAGCAAGACCAACACGGTGCCTGCAATGATCCAAAGGTTGAGTTTCTCGCCGAGGAAGATCACGCCCATCGCAATGGTGCTCATCGGCCCGATCATGCCGGTTTGCGCAGCCAAGCCGGCGCCGATGCGCTCAATCGCCATCATCACGAGTACCACGGGCACAGCGGTGCACAGCGTGGCGTTCAAGATCGACAGCCAAATGACTTCGCTGGACACAATGGCCGCTGACATCGGATTGAGCACTACAAACTGCGCGATGCAAAACAAACAAGCCACGCTGGTGGCTAAGCCGACCAAGCGCAGCGAGCCCAGCCGCTTGACCATTTCGCCGCTGTACACCAAGTAAATTGCATACGACACCGCGCTGGCAAA
>JAYSRZ010000523.1:0-3016 GCA_043720775.1 Variovorax sp.
TCCAAGAGCTGATTGTCAGATAAATCCATTAGAGCATTCAACCCATTCGCTTGTCTGACGGTGAGCTGAGCAGCGTATTTGTTGAAAAAGCGCTCGATAAACAAATCATTTTCCAGCATGCCCCGGCGGCTGCGCCAGCGCAGCTTGGACAGGCCCGCAGAAGAAAGCAATGCATCCAAGTCAGCACCTACATCGAGGCCGTAGATAGCATCGATGCTTGAGGCTGAATAGGCAGTTTGCATAGAAGGTAGCACTCGAATGACTAGGTAACGCGAAAAACGCTAAAAGTCGCAAAAAGCGCTAAAAAAGAAAATGAAGGAAATGAAGGAAATGAAGGAAATGTGTTTGTTTCGCGTTTTTCGCGTACTTTTAGCGCTTTTCGCGTTACCTAGAAAAAGTTAAACCGCGCGTCTGACCATCAACTCTTTGATCTTGCCGATGGCCTTCGTAGGGTTCAAGCCTTTAGGGCAGACATCCACGCAGTTCATGATGGTGTGGCAGCGGAACAGGCGATACGGGTCTTCCAGATTGTCCAAGCGCTCATTGGTCGCTTGATCGCGGCTATCGGCGATGAAGCGGTAGGCTTGCAACAAGCCTGCTGGGCCGACGAATTTGTCGGGATTCCACCAGAAGCTGGGGCAGCTTGTGGAGCAGCTCGCGCACAGAATGCACTCATACAAACCGTTGAGCTCTTCTCGCTCTTCTGGCGATTGCAGGCGCTCTTTCTCAGGCGGGATCGTGTCGTTAATGAGATAGGGCTTGATCGAGTTGTATTGCTTGAAGAATTGCGTCATGTCCACAATGATGTCGCGGATCACAGGAAGGCCTGGCAGGGGCTTGAGGGTGATGTCGCCTTTCAAAGTGCGCATGTTCGTCAAGCAAGCCAAGCCGTTTTTGCCATTGATGTTCATCGCATCAGACCCGCAAACGCCTTCGCGGCAAGAGCGGCGAAACGAGATGCTGGGGTCTTGTTCTTTGAGCTTCATCAAAGCGTCGAGCAGCATGCGCTCGGAGCCATCGAGCTCGACCGAGATGGTCTGCATGTAAGGTTTGGCATCCTTTTCAGGATCGTAGCGGTAGATTTTGAAGGTGCGCATTTCCATGATGTTTCTCCAGAAGTGCTTATAAAACTATAGAAAAATATCTAAAACAAATAACGAGGAACTTAGAAAGTTCTTACTTTTGGCGGCACAGATTCGGCTGTGAGCGGCTTGAGCTTGACGGCTTTGTAGTCGAGCTTGTTGCCCTCGGCGTACCACAGCGTGTGTTTCATCCACTCGGCATCGTTACGGCCCATTGGGGTTTTCGGATCGTCGATAGGGCGCTCGTAATCCACCACGGTGTGCGCGCCACGGCACTCTTTGCGCGCTGCAGCAGATACGATAGTGGCCTCGGCGGATTCGATCAAATTCTCCACTTCAAGCGCTTCGATGCGAGCGGTGTTGAAGGTTTGCGATTTGTCTTTGAGCGTGATGCCGTTGACCCGCTTGCGCAAGGCTGCAATCTTCTTCACGCCTTCGTCAAGACTAGCTTGTGTGCGGAATACACCGGCATGTTGCTGCATCGCTGCACGAATATCATTGGCTACGTTCTGCGCGTATTCGCCATCCGTGGAGTTATCCAAGCGGGCGATGCGGGCGAGCGTTTTGTCCGCCGCGTCAGCAGGCAATTTCTTGTGCTCTTTCGGCGCAGATTTAAGCGACTCAACAATGTGATTGCCAGCCGCGCGGCCAAACACCAGCAGATCGAGCAGCGAATTTGTGCCCAAGCGGTTTGCGCCATGCACGCTCACGCAGGAGCATTCGCCAACTGCGTAGAGACCATTGAGCACGCTGTTGTCGTTGCCGTTTTTCTGAATCACCACTTGGCCATTGATATTCGTCGGAATGCCGCCCATTTGGTAATGGATGGTGGGCACAACGGGGATCGGCTCTTTGGTGATGTCCACGTTGGCAAAATTCACGCCGATCTCATACACCGATGGCAAGCGTTTGTGAATCGTGTCAGCGCCCAAATGATCGAGCTTGAGCATCACGTAATCTTTATTCGGGCCGCAGCCTCGGCCTTCTTTGATCTCTTGATCCATGCAGCGCGAGATGAAATCGCGTGGCGCGAGATCTTTGAGTGTTGGCGCATAACGCTCCATGAAACGCTCGCCATTGCTATTAAGCAAAATTGCGCCTTCGCCTCGGCAGCCTTCGGTCAGCAACACGCCTGCGCCGGCCACGCCGGTGGGGTGAAACTGCCAAAACTCCATGTCTTCCAGCGGGATACCAGCCCGAGCGGCCATGCCTAGGCCGTCACCGGTGTTGATAAACGCATTCGTTGATGCCGCGTAAATACGGCCTGCGCCACCCGTGGCCATCAGAGTCATCTTGGCCTCCAAGATGTGAACGTCGCCCGTTTCCATCTCAATCGCGGTCACTCCGACGCAATCGCCATCGGCATCCAAAATCAAATCTTGCGCCATCCACTCGACGAAGAAACTGGTGCGCGCTGCCACGTTTTGCTGATACAGCGTATGCAGCATCGCGTGGCCGGTGCGGTCTGCTGCTGCGCAGGCGCGTTGTACGGGCTTCTCACCATAATTTGCGGTGTGGCCGCCAAAGGGCCGCTGATAAATCGTGCCATCGGGGTTGCGGTCAAAAGGCATGCCCATGTGTTCTAAGTCATAGACGACTTTAGGCGCTTCGCGGCACATGAATTCAATCGCGTCTTGATCACCCAGCCAATCGCTGCCCTTGACGGTATCGTAGAAGTGATAGTGCCAATTGTCTTCACTCATATTGCCCAGCGATGCACCGATGCCGCCCTGCGCTGCCACGGTGTGCGAGCGGGTCGGGAAGACTTTGGTGAGCACGGCCACATTCAAGCCGGCGCGGGAGAGCTGCAGCGATGCGCGCATGCCAGAGCCGCCCGCGCCTACGATCACCACATCAAATTTTCTTTTCGTCACATTGGCCATGTTTAAATGTCCTTATCAGTGCTTTTTTAAGCATTTTGGCAAGATAGCCGG
>JAYSRZ010000524.1:0-1019 GCA_043720775.1 Variovorax sp.
GGTGATAGGCGCGATGTGGTGGAGCACTTGAGCGCCGTGCTCACGCCTGATGATTTAAAAGCATTGCAAGCGGCTGTGCAGCAAATTCAAGCCTCTGAGCCACTGCTTAACTACGTGCAAGATTTGATGGCAGCTACGCGCAGTGGGCAATGGTTTTTGCAAGGCCTCTCGCCTCGCGCGGGCATCGCGCTGCTGCGAGCGGCCAAAGCGCAAGCCTTGCTTGCGGGCAGAGACTATGTTGCGCCCGATGATGTGCAGGCCATTCTGCCGCAGACGATTGCGCATCGCTTGATTCCGGTGTCAGATGCGGGGCGCGGCGCTGTCGAGCAGGTGCGCGCGATGATGGCGGCTGTGGCGTTGCCATAAAAAGATCTCCGCATGATCGGCGCATTAAGCAAACGATTTTGGGCATGGTGGCAATCGCGTTTGCCGCTGACCGATACGCTCACGCTCACGCAACGCAATGTCTATATTTTGCCCACCCGCGCAGGCTGGATGCTGGCGCTGACCCTGCTCGTTCTTCTAGTTGCATCGATTAACTATCAACTCAATCTAGGCTATCTGCTGACCTTCATGCTCGCGGGCGCAGCGGTGGTGGGCATGCATGTGACGCATGGCAATCTGCGCGGCATTACTATGAATTTGATAGCAGGTCACGCAGATAATACGGGCGGAAAGGGCACAATCGGCCAAATATTCGCAGGCTCCACAGCGAATATCGAAGTGCGCTTGTCGCATGCTCGCAAGAGCCAACGCCCGAGCATTGGCTTGGCATTGCTCGATGCCGAGCATGCGCCGCATTGGGCCTGGGCCGACATGCCTGCGCAGGGCACGAGCGTGGTCAATGTTGCATTCAAAGCAGCCAAGCGCGGCTTGCAACGCATTCCAAATTTGCAAGCCGAGACGCGCTATCCGTTGGGTACATTTCGTGTGTGGACGGTTTGGCGGCCCAAGTCTGAAGTGCTCGTTTATCCCGCGCCAGAGCCGCATGCCCCACCGCTGCCGCCGGGTGAGCCGCG
>JAYSRZ010000525.1:0-1018 GCA_043720775.1 Variovorax sp.
AGCTCATCCAGCCAGACGGAAGCAGCATTCAAATCTGCGCCCGAAGTCTTGAACAGCGCTTCAGCGTAAGGACGTGCAATGGTGGCTAATTCGGCCATGTTTGTGCTCTTGTCTTTACAGTCAAAGTTCGGTCTTCAGGCGGCCCAGCAAGTCAGCATGCACAGATGCATTGACTTCCTTGCGCAAGATCTGCTCAGCACCCTTGACAGCCAGCGCAGCAACCTGCTCGCGCAAAGTCTCACGGGCTTTGAAGGTTTGCTGCTCAGCCTCAACCTTGGCGGCAGCAATGATCTTGTTGCCCTCTTCAGTCGCTTTGCCTTTGGCCTCTTCAATCATGGCTTGAGCGCGGCGCTCGGCTTCAGCCAGACGAATAGCCGACTCGCCTTTTGACTTGGCCAGCTCTTCTTCCACACGCTTGTTGGCGTTGGAGAGCTCGGCTTTGGCTTTGTCAGCAGCAGCAAGACCCGCAGCGATTTTGCTGGCACGCTCGTCCAGCGCGGCTGCAATCGGTGGCCACACGAATTTCATCGTGAACAGCACCAGAATCGCAAACACGATGAGCTGCGCAAAAAATGTGGAGTTGATACTCACAGCAGCACCTCTGTAGTTGAAGTTCTAAACAACTTGATTACTTCAGCATCACTTCAAAACGAAGGGATTGGCGAAAGCAAACAACATGGCAATACCCACACCGATCAGGAAAGCCGCGTCAATCAGACCGGCCAACAAGAACATTTTGGTTTGCAGTTCGTTCATCAGCTCTGGCTGGCGAGCGGCTGCTTCAAGGTATTTGCTACCCATGATGCCGATACCGATACAAGCGCCGAGTGCGCCCAAGCCAATGATCAGGCCAGCGGCCAATGCGACAAAACCAAGTACGTTTTCCATTTAAAGCTCCTACTAATTAACAAAAAAAACTAACGAACAAAAAAACCAAATACCGAAATCAATTCATCAATGGTGGTCGTGCGCTTGGCCCACGTACACCAGTGTCAACATCATGAAAATAAATGCCTGC
>JAYSRZ010000526.1:0-1018 GCA_043720775.1 Variovorax sp.
GCAGGCGTTATTTCAATCACTGATGTGGCTTCAGTGACAGTGATGGTTTGCTGAGCAATGGGAGCAACTACATCAATTGGCGTTGCATCCAGTTTGATCGGCTCAAAGTGTCCTGTCAGACGCAATGCGTCAGCGCTCGCGCGGAAAGGCGCAGCCGTGCGATGCTTACCGCCGCCTTTAGCAATCTCTTCAATCCACATTTGATGCGCTTGCAAGGCTTGGGTGGATAGCTCGCACAGTTGCAATGTCGCGGGTTTCTGATCGGCAAGCCATGAATTCATGACTTGCTCCATAGACCAAGCAGCCTCGCCAAACACATTCAGACCCACCATGCGGGAGCTGCCTTTGAGTGTGTGAAACGCACGACGCAGCGTCGTCATTTCGCCAATATTGTTGGGTTCGACCACCAAGGCCTGCGTCGCGGCCAAGCCATTACCCGCGACTTCACGGGCCTCTTCCAAAAAGATATCAAGCAACTCTGGATCGACTTCAGCAACATCCACAATCACAGGCGTGGATGGTGCGGCGGCCGGCGCAGCAGCAATGGAGGGTGCAAAATTAGTTATTGCAGGAGCGCTTGAAGCTGAAGGCTGTTGCGATGCTGCGGAACGCGCGCTCGGTGCAAATTCAGCAGCATGCGCAGGCTCTTCAGCGAGCGTGCGACCCATCAGCGGCTTGAGCTCGCCAACGGTCTCGTCGTAGATGAATAATTTCTTAGCCAAGACAGGCTGATAGCTGAGCATGTCAATCAAAAAGCCTAAAGCGCCAAGATTGTTGCCCAAGCGATCAAATGTGGCTTTGGCTTGAGTGGGCTCTATCTCTGTGACTAGAATTTGCTCGACGCTTTCTCGCATATGCGTTACAGCCAGCTGCGCTTGATCCAATCCCAGCACCGTGAGCACACCCCGCATTTGCGTTAGCTTACCCGGCACGTCGCTGAGCAAAACTTTGTCTTGTGGATCGCGGAAGTAAGCGTCCAGCATTTTCTCTAACTCACCCAAAGTTAACTTGAGCTCAC
>JAYSRZ010000527.1:0-1016 GCA_043720775.1 Variovorax sp.
TGGGCTTTCCTGAATACGTGGTTTACACCGCCATGGTGCCGCCATTGGCGTTGACAGCAGTGATAGCGTTTAGCCAAGCCTTGTTTGGTTTTACAGCAACTGACAAAGAAGCCAACCCGGAGCTAGCGGTATGAGCGGCTTGCAACTGGCGCTGATGATATTTGGCATCATGCTGCTATTGATGGCTGTTCGCGTGCCTATCGCGATTTGTATGTTTGTCGCAGGCGTTATCGGCTACATCATCCAAGCTGGCTGGGCGCCGCTGGCGAGTTTTTTAAACACGCAAGCCTTCGCCCGCTTTGCCAGCTACGACTTGTCGGTCATTCCACTCTTTATTTTGATGGGGCATTTTGCCACGCAAGGCGGTATCAGTAAGGCTTTGTTTGGTTTTGCAGCGAGTGTGATGGGTCGCTTCAAGGGCGGTTTGGCTATGGGTGCAGTGCTCGCGTGTGCTGCATTTGGTGCGATATGTGGATCATCAGTTGCCACAGCAGCAACGATCACGAACGTGGCTTACGACGAAATGCGCAAGCATGGCTATTCTGGCCGCCTCACCACTGGCACACTGGCAGCAGGTGGAACTTTGGGTATTTTGATTCCACCATCTGTGCCATTGGTGATTTACGCAATATTGACTGAGCAAAACATCGCCAAACTCTTTGCAGCAGCGATGATTCCAGGCATTATTGCGTTGGTCGGTTACACGCTCGCGATTGGCATTTACGTGCGCGTCGTACCCGGCCATGCGCCTGAACATGACGAAGTGTCTAGATTGAATATTCTCGATTCCATCAAAGGCATTGGCCCGATTGCGGTGATCTTTTTGATCGTGTTTGGTGGCATTTACGGTGGCTATTTCACCCCAACTGAGGGCGCTGCTGTAGGCGCCTTTTCCACCTTCATTGCCGCTTTATTGAAGCGTGAAATGAGCTGGGACAAGTTTAAAAATTGCTTCTATGCCACGGCAGAAAGCTCTGCCATGATCTTTTTGATCTTCTTGGGTGCGGATTTGATGA
>JAYSRZ010000528.1:0-1016 GCA_043720775.1 Variovorax sp.
CGTCGCTGCACGCGGCATCGACATCGCCAACTTGGCTGCGGTGGTGAACTATGACCTGCCGCGCTCCAGCGTGGACTACATCCACCGCATTGGCCGCACTGGCCGCGCGGGCGAGAGCGGGGTGGCGATCAGCTTTTTGAGTGCCGATACCGAGGCGCATTTCCGATTGATTGAAAAGCGCCAGGGCTTGAATTTGATCCGTGAGCAGATTGAAGGGTTTGAACCTGAAATCGTCTTAGCTCCCATCAAACCAGTTGTGGTGAATGAGGATGGCAGTTCGGATGAAAGCTTGAAATCGCCGAATAACCCGAAAAACGGCGGCATCAAAGGCAAACGTCCGAGCAAAAAAGACAAGCAGCGCGCTTTGGCTGCCAAAGGGCACGGTCAGGGATAGAATTCCACAAAATTACTCTGTAAATCTATGAACATACGTATTGGTGAAGGCTGGGACGTGCATGCGCTGGTGGCGGGGCGCAAGCTTGTCATTGGCGGGGTGGAGATTCCGCACACCACCGGTTTGCTCGGGCATTCGGATGCGGATGTGCTGCTGCATGCGATCACCGATGCGCTCTTGGGTGCGGCCGGTTTGGGCGATATTGGCCGGCATTTCCCTGACACCAGTGCAGACTTTAAAGATGCCGATTCATGGGTGTTGCTGCAACTAACAGGACAACAGATTGAAGCCAAGGGCTACAGCATCATCAACATTGACAGCACGGTGATTGCGCAAGCCCCTAAGCTTGCGCCTTATATCAACGAGATGCGTGAGCGGATTGCAGATGCGTTAGGGATCACGGTGTCCCAGGTCAACGTCAAAGCCAAGACGGCTGAAAAAATGGGGCCGGTGGGCGAGCTGAAAAGTATGGAAGCACGCGCTGTGGTGCTTTTGCAATCAATTTAAGCAGAATTCTGCGCAATATTATGCCCAAGTTTGGGCTGTTTCACCGATTGAGCGGCCTTTGCCTTTTGTGCGGCTATTTTGTGCGGAGGGCGTTTCAAGCGAATTTCAACCATGA
>JAYSRZ010000529.1:0-8538 GCA_043720775.1 Variovorax sp.
GCATGCCTTTTTGGGGCTCGATGAGGTGGAGCTGGTGGATAACTTGATTTTTGATGGGCTGCTAGAGGTAGCGCGATTTCGCGGGTTGGCTAGTTAGCACGCGATGTGTGCGGCTGGGTGCGCGGCGGTTTGCTAACTAATGCAAGCAGCAAGCCTTGTGGCTCAGATTTACCCCAAGCAAGTGTTGTACTTGCAAAGCCGTTCATTAAACGGAAGAGAAATTGTATAAACGGCGCATTGGATGCAAGTTTGTTCAGTTACGCCATGCTGGATGATGTGTAAGAGACAAGCAGAATGTTGCGACGAGCAACAGCAAGCAATAACGCTTTGCGATAACGCGTTGATGCGGTGCAATGTGAGTTCTTTCAACTTTCTAGGAGCTCTCTCATGACTTTTAAAACTCTTGGCTTTATCAATGGCGCCGCCCTTGTTTTGTTGGCTAGCAGCACTGTATGGGCGCAATCAACTGCGCCTGCTGCGGGCGGCATGTCTCCTTCCACTACTGCACCCGCGGCGGCATCACCAGCGCCGGCTGACAAACCCATGACTGCTAAAGAAATGGGTGTTGCTTTTACTAAAGCAGACGGAAATAAGGACGGTAAGTTGGACCGTTTAGAGGCAGAAAAATTTCCTGGCTTGTCAGCGAGGTTTGATCAAGTCGACGCTGACGGTGACAAGATGGTGAGCAAACCCGAGCTAGAAAAAGCCATGAAGTAATCAGCTTCTGGCAACAGACGCTGGGGTGTCCGCGAGCAGGCGCGTTGAAGTGCATGCGTGCGGGCACCCATTTTTCTAGCCCGCTGCGTTCACTCGCATTGTTATGACGTCACTCGCATGCTAAAAATTGATCTTTCGCGCAGCCGGCATGCGCTGTTTTTAGATTTTGACGGTACGCTGGCCGACATTGCGCCGCAGCCGAATGCGGTGCAGGTACACGGCAGCATAGTCAGCACGCTGCACAGCATTTACGATCAGTTTGGCGGCGCGGTTGCTATCGTGTCAGGTCGTGCGGTGGCCGACATTGATGCATTTTTATCTCCTTTGGTGTTGCCGGTGGCAGGTGAGCACGGTGCGCAATGGCGCAATCCACAAGGTGATTTTTTTGAGCTTGATGCAACTTTCTTTGCCGGTGTGTTGGAGCCAATCGTGCAAGCTGTTCAAGTTTTGGTGCAGCACAACGACACGCTGTTGCTAGAGCGTAAAACCGCAGGCTTTGCGCTGCACTACCGCATGGCTCCAGCACTGTACACGCTGTGCTGGAACACTTTGCTACCGATGGTGCAACGCACCAGCATGCTATCGCTGCTGCGCGGTAAGTATGTGATGGAGGTGATGCCCAGTATGGTGGATAAAGGCACGGCCATCAGCAGCTTCATGCAACTGCCACCTTTTTTAGGCCGCACGCCTATTTTTGTTGGCGATGACGTGACCGACGAGGCTGGCTTTGCTGCGGTGCAGAGCCTAGGTGGCCACGGCATTAAAGTCGGCGCCGGCCCCAGCGTCGCGTTGCACCGCTGTCCAAATCCTACGGCTCTGCGCGCTTGGCTAGAGCTTGCAGTCGCCACGCTGCCAGCGCGCTCGGACAGGAGCCCATCGCTCATGGCGCGTGCAGCGTGATGCAGCCACTGGCCAACTCGCTGTCATTAGGCGTTATTGGTAATTGCGCTTTCAGCGCACTGATCGATGCGCAGGCGCGCATGGTGTGGTGCTGCTTGCCGCGCTTTGATGGCGATCCGGTGTTTAACGCCTTGGTAGATGAGGGTGAGCACGCCAGCAGTTTTGCCATTGATCTTCAAGATTTTTCACATGCGACGCAGGCTTACGAGCCGAACACTGCTGTGCTGCGTACTCAGCTATTTGACCATGCTGGCCAAAGTATCGAGATCACAGATTTTGCACCACGTTTCTACAGCCGAGAACGATTTTTCAGACCCTTGACCTTGGTGCGCCGCGTGCGCGTGCTCTCAGGCGCGCCGCGCATTTGTGTGCGGCTGAATCTGCGCTTTGACTGGGGCCGAGAAGCCCCCACCATCACGCGCGGCAGCAACCATGTTCGCTATGCGGGCACTGCGATGGCGTTGCGCTTAAACACCGACGCGCCTGTGACGCATGTGCTCGCACAAACACCGTTTGTAATGACACGACCATGCGATTTTCTGCTGGGAAGCAACGAGACCTTAAGCGGCGGTATTGCAGACACCGCGCGGCATTTTGAGAACGAGACGCTGAGCTACTGGCGCCATTGGGTGCAGCGCTTAGCCATTCCGCTGGAGTGGCAGGGTGCCGTAATCCGAGCAGCGATTACGCTCAAACTTTCGCTGTTTGAAGACACCGGCGCTATCGTGGCCGCGATGACGAGCTCGATTCCCGAAGCACCGCACAGTCAGCGCAACTGGGACTACCGTTATTGCTGGCTGCGCGATGCGTTCTTTGTGGTACGAGCATTAAATAGCTTGTCTGAGTTGGGCACGATGGAAGACTATTTGCGCTATTTGTCGAATGTGTTGGAGCATGCGCCTGACAGTGACAACGACAGTGCTAGCGGCCATGTTCAGCCGCTGTATGGCATCGGCTTAGAAAGCCAGCTCCCCGAGTTGACACTGGACCATCTCACTGGTTACAGAGGCATGGGCCCGGTGCGCGTGGGTAATCAAGCGCAGGAGCATGTTCAGCATGATGTGTATGGCAACGTGGTGCTTGCTGCAGCGCAGGCTTTTCATGACAAGCGATTGCTACACCGTGCAGGACTGGCCGAATTTGCCCGGCTGGAGGCTGTGGGTGAGCGCGCTGTGCAGGTGTTTGATCAGCCTGATGCGGGCATGTGGGAGTTGCGCACGCGCGCCAGAGTGCATACGTCGTCGGCACTGATGTGCTGGGCTGCGTGTGATCGGCTCGCCAAGATCGCCCACGCTCTAGGGCTCACTCTGCGTGCAAGCTATTGGCAGCGCTGCGCACAAGTCATGCACGAGAGCATTTTGCACAACTGCTGGAATGTCCAGCGCCAAACTTTTGTTGAAAGCTATGGCGGGCATGATTTGGATGCCAGTGTGTTGCTCATGGCTGAGGTGGGATTTATCTCGGCGCATGATCCGCGCTTTGTCTCGACTGTTGACGCATTAGAAAAGCATTTATGCGATGGCCCCTATATGCGCCGCTACGAAGCAGCGGATGATTTTGGCAAGCCCGAAACTGCTTTCAATATTTGCAGTTTTTGGCGCATCGATGCGCTTGCACGGATGGGCCGCCAGAGCCAAGCCCGTGAGATTTTTCAACGCATGCTGGCCTCGCGCAACCCGCTGGGTTTGCTGTCAGAGGATACCCATCCCAGCAGCGGTCAAATGTGGGGCAATTTTCCGCAAACCTATTCCATGGTGGGCATCATCAATGCAGCGGTGCGCTTGTCTGCGCCGTGGGACAGCATGGTATGAGCCGTTTAGTGGTCGTCTCCAATCGTGTGGCGGATCCGCGCAAAAGCGCAGCCGGCGGGATGGCTGTGGCCGTGGGTCAAGCGCTGGAGGCCACAGGGGGACTGTGGATGGGCTGGAGCGGCAAGATTGACCTTGCTGGGGACGAAGAGATGGCTAATGCGCCATTGCAAATGCAGCGTAGTGGCAATGTGCAACTTGCGACCTTTGATTTGAACGCACGACAGCACGACGGCTTTTATCTCGGCTACAGCAACGGCGTGCTGTGGCCCGTGTTCCATTACCGATTAGATTTAGCGGATTTTGATGCGGGGCATTTTCAGGCCTACCTTGACGTCAATCAATTGTTTGCCAATAAGCTGATGCCGCTATTGCGACCAGATGATGTGATTTGGATTCATGACTATCACCTTATTCCACTCGCTGCCAAGCTGCGCGCATTAGGTTGCCAGCAGCGCATCGGCTTTTTTCTGCACATTCCCTTGCCACCGCCATTGATACTGGCCGCTATTCCTGACCATGTGTGGCTCATGCAGCGATTGTTTGCCTACGATCTGGTGGGCTTTCAAAGCCAAGCCGATGTGCAGCACTTTGCAAGTTATGCGCAGCAAGAGCTCGGGGCACAAAAGCTGAGCGACACAGGGCAGGGCACAGAGCGGATTAAATGGCAGTTTCGTGCAAGCAAACCTTCGCTTGCATTTGGTCGCGAAATGCGGGCGCAGGTTTTCCCCATTGGGATGGATGTGCAAGAGTTCAGTCGCTTAAGTCAGGGCAAAGATGCGCGCGATGCTTTTTCCACCACACGAGAGCAATATGCGCGTCGCCGCTTGTTGATTGGCATCGACCGGCTCGATTATTCCAAAGGCATTCCGCATCGCATTCGCGCCTTCCGTGAACTGTTGATGCAGTTCCCAGAAAACCGCGACAGCGCCACGTTGATCCAGATCGCCTCGCCTAGCCGCGAGAGCGTGGATGCCTACGCCGATATTCGCCGGGAGCTTGAGGGCTTGTGTGGTGCGATCAATGGCGATTTTGGCAACTTAGATTGGATGCCTGTGCGTTACATCCACCGCGTCGTCGCCCGCAAACGCCTGCCCGGACTGTGTAGTGCCGCGCGCGTGGGCTTGGTCACGCCATTGCGCGATGGCATGAATCTGGTGGCCAAAGAGTTTGTCGTCGCCCAAGATGCAAACGACCCTGGCGTATTGGTGTTGTCGCGCTTTGCAGGCGCGGCAGAGCAGCTGAGTGAAGCATTGCTCGTCAACCCCTATGACATTCACACCACCGCGCAAACGATTCAGCGCGCTTTGCAGATGCCCTTAGCCGAACGACAAGAGCGCCATCAGCAATTGTTAGCACGCATCAAGCAGCAAGATGTGCATTGGTGGCGCAAAAGTTTTTTGGATGCTTTAAATTCTTAGAGACATGCATAGCGCTCAATCGCATTGCTGCTAGGCTACTTGTTAGATTTCTTAGCAGCAGCTTTCTTAGCAGGCGGCTTCTTTGCTGTACCTTTTTTGACGGCTGGCACAGCCTTCTTCGCAGGCACTGCTTTTTTAGCCAAAGGCTTTTTGATTGCTGTCGTTTTAATGGGTTTGGTGGTTGCGGCAGTCACGCCCTTCCACTTCAAACGCGCTTTCTTCGCCAACGCCACCACCTTCGCGATGTCTTCATCGGTGAACGCACCATTCACGCCCGAAATCGCGGAGAGTTTCATGCCGTTTTTGATGCCGAGTTTGTAGATTTCTTTGACTTTGTCCCATTCCGTATCGCGCCCGACGGTGAACACTTCAAAGCGGCCTTCTAGTGCGAGCACGATGGTCTCGGCAAGGCATGCGTAGATTACATTCGGTGGCAGGCCAATGCTCTTCATGCCGCGTACTTTGGTGGGCAACTCGATCTCGCCGGATTCGATCACCAAGACATCCGGGCGCTTGGCCACTTCTTCGGGCGGCAAATCAAGCGGGCGCGCCACATCAGTGATCACGCAGCCAGGCTTGACTTTCATGATGTCTAAGATCTTTTTGCCCGCGCCAGACGTGGACGTGACGATCATGTCCATATCGCTGAGCAAGCTGTCGTAATCAATCGAACAGACCACATCGGCATCGGGCGTGTCTTTGAGAATCGAGCGCTTCAATTCTTCAAGCTTCTTCATGTCGCGCCCAGCGATCACGACTTGCTCGAATGCCATCGCCAGCAAACGCGCGCTGACCGAGCCGATCGAGCCGCTTGCACCAATCACCATCGTCTTGGCATGAATGCGCTTGCCATCTTTCTCAAGTTTGACTAGGCCCATGCGCCGCATCGCATCTGCGGCTGCCCACAAGGCACCAGACGCTGAGTAGCTGTTGCCGGTGGTGATTGGCAATGGCGCGCGCCGAGCGACAGTTACGCCCGCATCGCCCACCACTTTGGTAAACGCGCCCAAGCCCATGATCTGCGCGCCCAAACCTTGCGCGATTTTTGCCGCTTGCAGCAAGCGGCGATACGTGAACTCGGGGCTGCGCGCGAGCATTTCGCGCGGCGTCCCACCCACCGAAATCAACCAACCTTCAGCTTCTGCGCCAGTGGGCGAGATGATGTTTTCCATCTTGCAATAAACCATCGGCGGCAAATGCGCGGCAATGGTTTCGACCCTGTTCATGATGAACTTGGGCGTGCCTTTGGGAATCGCGAAGCCCTTTCGGATGAAATCTTGCGAGAGCGGATGGATCACAAATGCAAAGCGGCGAATGTTGCGGAAATTTCCCGTGGGGTGAAGCAAGCGCGGCTTGATGGCGAGCTCATTCAAGATCTCTTCAAAATCGTCATCAGAGATTTCTTCCTGCGGGCGACCGAGCGAGGCCAACATCATCGCCTCCAGCGTATTGATGCCGATCACGTGGTCAAACAATTTTGGCGACACATCAATCACCAAATTGACTTTGCACTTCTTGAAAAACTCCATGCGATCATCATCGACAGCAGAAGTGATCAGCGTTTTCCCCGCTAGATTGCTAGAGCTGCCAATCGCTTTGAGCTCTGCAAAAGTGCCCACGATCACGTGGGCTTCTTCAGCTGCTTTGGCCACGCGCTTTTCTTTGAGCCAGCTCATCGAGGCTTCCAATATTTCTGCGGGCTTGCCCGAGAGAATGTATTTCGTGCCTTTGGCATAAAGCTCTAGTTGCTCAATGGAGGAGAGCATTGCAGGCGCACCAGTTTGATAGAGCGCATCGGCGAAATTCAAATTCGGTGTGTAATCCGACAGAGCCACGGCCATGTCGTAATTGCGCATGCCGTTTAAAAACAGCACGATGTTGTTGTTGAAATACTCGCCTAATTCTTTTTGTACATGGCGCACAGCGCGCACTTGCAGCAAGCGGCGTAGCGTGGAGCCCGTGGTGGCTGGCACGCGCGTGACGACATTCAGCAGGCGCTGCGTTTCTTTGTTGGTGACCGTGCGCAGACCAACTTGGTAGTGGTCGCCAATCTCGCCCAATCCAATGGCATCGGCAAAATTTTGGTGACGGCGCAGCAGTTCCCAAGCTTGGCCAGTGTCGTTGTTGGCGCCCATGCGGGTGACTTGGAAATCTTCGCCGAGGAATTTAGTTTTGAAAGAAAAATCTTGCGCTTTCGCGCCAAGGGTGACGGTGATGACTTTTTTCATGGGTGAGCTCGTGAGGGATGTCAAAAGAAATTAGTTGGCAGATTTTTTCGCAGCAGCTTTTTTGGTGACTGGTTTTGCGGGCGCAGAGGCTTTGGCTGTTGCTTTCACAGCGGGCGGCAAGACCTGCCGAATCAGCGCCTCGCATTGCTTTTGCGTCATGTATTTCGGCACAGGATAGCCCGTGTGAGCTTCGTGGCAGGCGGCTTTGGCAATATCGGGAATATCGGCTTCTTGCAGTTTGTCTAAATACAGCGGTATGTCCAAATCGCGGTTGAGTTGATCAATCGCATCGAGAAACTTTTCTGCTAGCTTGTCATCCTTTTCGCTCTCGTTACCCAGCTTCGCGCGCACAGCTAACTTGGCGAGTTGCTTTTGGATCGCAGGCGCTGAGTAGCGCATCACATGCGGCAGCATGATGGCGTTGGCCAAGCCATGTGGCGTGTGATACTTGCCGCCGAATTGATGGGCAATCGCATGCACGTAGCCGACGTTCGCTCGCGTGAAGGCGAGGCCCGCGTAAGTTGAGGCGAGCGACATTTTTTCTCTTGCCGCAAGGTCTGTGCCTTTGGTGTAGCAAGTGCGCAAGTTGCCAAATATCAAGCCGACTGCGGCGAGCGCCATGCCATCGGTGTACGGCGTAGCCCAGTTGCCGACGAAGGCTTCAATCGCATGCGTGAGTGCGTCGATCCCAGTGGCGGCCGTGATGTGGGGCGGCAGGCCAGTCATCAGCGCTGCATCAAGCGCGGCCATTTTGGGCACGAGACGCGGATCGATGATCACGACTTTATCGCCGCGCGAAGGATCGGAGATGACAGCAGCCACGGTGACTTCTGAGCCCGTGCCCGCTGTGGTGGGCACGGCGTAGATCGGCAGCGGATTGCTGCGGCCTTTGAAGTAGCCAGCGAGATTGCGCAGGCTTTTGCGATTGGTCATGGCAATAGCAATCGCTTTGGCCGAATCCATCGAGGAGCCGCCGCCAAACGCCACAATTGCATCGCAATCATGCTCGCGGCAAAAATCAAGGCCTTCTTCGATTAGCGGAATCGGCGCATCGGGTGTGATTTTGTCAAACACCACGGTTTTTGTACCACCGGCGTGTAGCGCCTCTTGAATGCTTTTAAGCAAGCCCAGCTTGGCAATCACACTGTCGGTGACTATCAGTATTTTGCTGTGGCCAAAGCCTGCAATCACCTCGCCCATGCGCGCGCTCGATCCGGGGCCGACCATGAGCGTGGGCTGCGGAATAGGGATAAAGCGCGTAACTTTTCCTGCACTTTTCATGAGCACTTCTAAGCCAGCGGCTTGCGTGCCTTTGGGGACAAAATTTGGAATGAGCTTCGGGATGAAATCGAGAATCATGGCGGCTTCCTGCGAGAGATCAGTGGTATCGAGTAAACAGTGTAGGTGCAGGGCATCCTTGTGTGCTGATGCTTAGCTCCAATTGCGCACAGGGTTTTCCCGGTT
>JAYSRZ010000530.1:0-1016 GCA_043720775.1 Variovorax sp.
TTTAAACTCAGCCAGCACAGCGTCGCGGTGCTCCGCGCGCGTCATGTCAATGAAATCAAGCACCACAATGCCGCCCAAATTGCGCAAACGCAGCTGCCGCGCAATCGCGCCTGCGGCTTCTAAATTGGTCTTGAAAATGGTTTCGTCAAAATTTCGAGCGCCCACGTAGCCGCCGGTGTTCACATCGACCGTCGTCATCGCCTCGGTTTGGTCAACGATGAGGTACCCGCCCGATTTCAAATCAACCCGCGCACCCAATGCTTTGCCGATTTCATCGTCAATATTGAACAAGTCAAAAATCGGCCGCTCGCCTTTGTAGTGGTGCAGTTTTTCAGCGGCAGCCGGCATGAATTCTTTGCCGAATGCCATCAATTTTTCATATTGCAACTGAGAGTCAAGTCGGATGGATTGCGTTTGCTCACCCACCAAATCGCGCATCACACGCTGCAACAAGTTCAAATCTTGATGCACGACCGACTTGGGCGGCAGCCGCTTGGCAGCGTCTTGAATACGCCCCCAGGTTTTGCGCAAGTAGCTGATGTCTTCTGCCAGTTCAGCATCTTCCGATTCTTCCGCGTTCGTGCGCAAAATGTAGCCACCCACATCATCAATGCCGGACGACGAAGGTGATGCTGCTGCGGTCGCCAAATTTTGCAGCCTCAGGCGCAATTGCTTGCGCTGCTCCAAAGGTATTTTTTGCGACACGCCAATGTGTTTGTCTTGCGGTAAAAACACCAGCAAACGCCCCGACAGGCTGATCTGCGTTGACAGACGCGCGCCTTTGGTGCCGATGGGTTCTTTGATGACTTGCACCAGCAATGTTTGTCCTTCAAAGACTTGCTTTTCTATGGGGGGCAATTGCAATGGCACTTCCACACTTTTGCTTGATTTACCGACGTCTTTGCCGTTCTCTTTGCCATTCTCATCGGGTTCAGCATGGCGCAAATTGATGCTGCTGACTAAATCGGCCACATGTAAAAAAGCCGCCCGCTCCAGCCCAATGTCGATAAATGCCG
>JAYSRZ010000531.1:0-1016 GCA_043720775.1 Variovorax sp.
GTCGCCACGCGCGAGGCGGTGCGCGAGCAGGTGTCGCGCTGGAAAGCCGAAAACCGTCAGTTTTCCGATCGGGCGCTGGAGCGCAAGCTGAGGTTCGAGTTTGATATTCAGCAAGCGCAAACGCGCGCCACAGCACTGAAAGCCATTGTGGCGGCTTATCCGGATGCAGCGCGGCGCGATTCGCAACAGGTAGTTGATGTGCGCAAGGACAATGAAAAATTCATGTCGCCCATGTCTCAGCTGGTTGGCGCCGAGTCCGAGATCATCGGTATTCGGGAGCGGCTGCAGAAGCTGGAACGCGAAATAGAGCAACAGTCTTTCGTCAAATCACTGGTGCTTGAAGCCGACACGGCTGCGAACAAGGCGCAAAGCGGCAACGACAGTGTGCGCCAGCTCTCAGGCGTTATCACGGAAGCCAGTAAAAAAGTAAAAACTGAAGCAGAGCGTGAAAAGCTCCTGTCGCTCACGGCAGATCTATCACAGATTACCGCGCGGTTTTTGTCGCAGGCTCAATTTGTAGCCAAACCATCTGTGCCTTCACTTCCGGAACGCCCAACACCGCTGATGGTGACGGTGCTGAGCGCACTTTTTGCGGCTTTTCTGGCGGCTCTTTTTCTTTGGCGTCAATTGATTGTTGAGCTGCTTTGGCGCGATGAAAGTGCCAAATAGCAGGGCAGCGAGTGGAAGATACTGAAAATACGTATTTTTTCCGAACGCTTTTGACTGTTTCGATGCGTGATTTTGCAATACTTGCATTTTTCGGGTTTAATCCAGTCTTGGCGTCGATTCAATATGTCACAACGCCAATTAATTTTTAGTTGAAAGGAAATTATTTTGAGCAATCTCATCGATATTCAAAGCCAGATCCAGAAGCTGCAAAAGCAGGCCGCTGACATCAAAACGCGCGAGTTCGACAAAACTGTCGAAGAAATCCGAATCAAAATGGAAGCGTTTGGCATTACTGCCAAAGACCTGCAGACCGTCAAGCGCGGTGCGCGGGGCGCCAAAGGTAAAAA
>JAYSRZ010000532.1:0-1012 GCA_043720775.1 Variovorax sp.
CGAGCGGCTGGCTTGGTTTGACCCGCCCAGCAACCCCGGCTCGACGATTTTGATGCACCGCCAGCCTGAGGATGTGTGGCGGATTGACTACCAGATCCGGGACGATGAAGACCCTGTAGAAGCCATCAAGTCTGAGAACGTACTGCCCCGCGTGCAAAGCCATTTGTCTATGATTGGCGAGAATGAGCCGTGGGAGCCGCTGTGGATTTCGATCTACAACGCCAAATGCCTGAGTTTGGAGAAATATCGGCACCAACGGGTGCTGTTTGCGGGGGACGCCGCGCATTTGGTGCCGATTTTTGGCGTGCGCGGGCTGAACTCTGGGCTGGACGATGCGGGTAACTTGGCTTGGAAGCTGGCACGCGTGATTCAAGGCACATCGCCCGATAGCTTGCTAGACACGTATTCCACCGAACGCGTCCACGCTGCGCATGAAAACATGGCTTTTGGCGCGAAAAGCACAGAATTCATGGCACCGCCCAACTTTGCCTTCAAGCTGATGCGGGAGGCAACGTTGAAGCTGGCGCTGGCGGACGACAAAGTGCGCTCGTTGATTAACCCACGGCAATCGACGCCGATTCATTACGTAGGCTCTGCTTTGAACGTGACCGATACCGATACTTGGAATAGCGAGTTAACTGCGCCGGGCATGCCTATTCCAGAGCTGCTGCTTGATGATGGTTCGCATTTATCCCAGCAATTTGGCAAGAGCTTTGTTTGCATCGTCTTAAGAAAGCCTCTAGACAAGTTGAAGCAAGCGGAACTAGAGCAAAACGGTATCAAAGTTTATAGCATTTTAGGCAATAAAGACGCCGGCTACAGCCAGTTTTTACCCTTAAATTCGAATGAATCTACGATGCTGCTGGTGCGACCAGATGGCTATGTGATGGGGCGCTGGATGGGGACGAATATTACGCCTGTATTGGAGGCAATGAAGCTAACGGGAGTGATTTTATGACAGCCCAAGATTTAGACCTCAGCTACACCGCGATGTGCAACGCTCTGAACGATG
>JAYSRZ010000533.1:0-8500 GCA_043720775.1 Variovorax sp.
GTTGCGCCGATTTGGCCGATGACGCGATTGGATTTGGGCGCAGCAAGCGCGACATATTCATCCACCAATCTTTTGGCGGCTGCATCGGGCGTGATGATCGGGTAAGCCGTGGTCACGGCGGTTAAGGTGTTGTTATTGTTGACCACGGGCACGTTCACAGCGCGGATGCTCGCCGGATCAATATTGCCATCAGCCGTGATCTGCATATCCATCTGCGCAATGCCTCGCCCAAAGGAGAAAGATTGCATCACGCGCATGCCGTTGCGCACGCAGTTGTAGCCTTGGTGTGTGTGGCCTGAGAGCACGATATCGACTTCTTTATCGAGCTTGTCGGCAATCGTGAAAATCTCGCCGCGCGCGTTGGCGCAAGTTGAATCATTCCAAGTGCTGTCTGTTTGGCCGCCTTCATGAACCACTGCCACGATGGCTTTGATGCCAAGGCCTTTCAGCTCAGTCACATATTTGTTGATGGTTTCCGCCTCATCTTTGAAGCTCAAACCTGTGACTCCCGCTGGGCTCACGATAGTGGGCGTCGTGCGTGTAACGACTCCGATAAACGCTATCTTCTGTGTACCCACATTTTTGATCACATAGGCGGGGAGCACGGGCTTGCCATCTGGGCCTTCGACGTTAGCTGCTAGAAAGTTGAATTTAGCGCCCGCATAAGACTTTGTGCTGCTGGCGCACGAGCTTAAGCTCGGATCACTGGTATCAGTGCTGCAGCCGCCAGAAACGATGCGGCGCAGCTCGGCGAGGCCTTTGTCAAACTCATGATTGCCCACGACATTGATATCCACCTTCATCAGGTTCATCAATTCAATGGCAGGCTCATCGCGGAAAAATGCTGAGGCTAGGGGCGAGCCGCCAATCGCATCGCCGCTAGAGATAACCAGTGTGTTTGTATTGCCAGCGCGCAACTCGCTGAGCTTTCCAGCCAAGAATTCACCACCGCCAGCGGCCACGCGCACGGTGCTTGTGCTGCCCGGCGAGCTGGGAAGAAAGAGCGCGTTATCGCCCTTTTCTAGATGCCCATGAAAATCGTTGAAGGCCAGCAGACGCAGGCTTTCAGCTTTGGGTGCTGGTGCGGCTGCTGTAGGAGCATCACTGCTGCCACCACAAGCCACAATTGCTGCTGCAGCCGTGATGCTAGCGCCGAGTGCGAGGGCAGATTTCTTCCATACCGTTGTCATAAAAAACTCCATCATGGGTCATAAGATGATGGATTGTTGATTCTCAATATGACAACGGTGTGGCGTCTTAAGGGCATTTTTAAGGTGGTTTGATGTATCAGTTACAAAAATACAGCGTGAGCTGTTTGATCCTCGCAGGCATGGCCTTTTTATCTGGCTCAGCGGAGGCACGTTCTCAAACAGAACAAGGTTTGCTCAGTGGCTTTACGATTGCGCAAGCCTGCGAAAAAGAAATTGATGACGATATGACAGACTACGGCGAATGTATTGGCCACGCTATAAATCGCGTGGCAGGCCAGCGCAGAGTTTTGTTGGGTTTGCATTTTCAAGCTTGGCTGATGACAGACCTTGCAGCTCGGCAAAACAGTACACGCGCATCAGCGCTGCGAACGCAACATGCACAAGGCCTAGCCAAGCAAATGAAAGCAATAAAGATCACGTGGACAGCGCTTTGCCAAGCCAAAAATATGCAGTGCGAGGCTGTCAAAGAGCGCTTGGCGCAGAGCCTTCAATAGCAAGATTGATTCAACCATCTGCAATACAGCGATTGAGTTGTTTTCTCGCATTTGTTTGTCCCCCATATCGTTGGGCAGTCGCCGCCTGATTTAAAGTCACGGCTTCCCACTCAAACTTGGAGCGTTCAAATTTCTATTCTCTCGGCCGTCCACGACGCTGTCTCCACCGACCCTCGAGTTATTACAAAAGAGTTGCGACATGTGCGTTCGCTCATGCAGCTTGAGCAAAAAGAAGATCTCGCGCAATTCAACCTGAAAAACGTCAAAGCCAGCATCAAGGAGCGCCAGCGGCGCGGCTTTACTTGGTATCCCATCACGATCACCAAAGATGACATCGGTTTTGGCGGAAAGATGGTGCTGGAGCTGGAACGCCCTGCTGGCGAGCACGGCCTGCATTTGTTTCAGCCCGGCAGCAATGCAACGTTGTTTGCCAATGCGCCCGGTCACTCGGATGCCGACCGGCCCGAGATCAACGGCATCATCACCAGTGTGCGGCGCAACAAGCTGCTGCTGGCGACCAACAAAGAAGAGCTCCCCGACTGGGTAACAAGCAGCGGTAAGCTTGGCGGAGCAAAGTTGGGAGTGGATCTCACCTTCGACGAAGTGAGCTACCGCGAGATGGAATACGCGCTAGACCAAGTGATCGGCGCCCACGGGAACCGGCTAGCGCACTTGCGAGACGTTTTGCTAGGCGCTAAGCAGGCCAGCTTCCGCGCTGATAAAGCAGATGATTTGCTCTACCCCAGCCCGCTCAACGATTCGCAGCTCGCTGCTGTGCGCCACGTCATAACAGCTCAGGACGTCGCCATCATCCACGGCCCGCCCGGCACGGGCAAAACCACCACGCTGGTGCAAGCCATCCTTGAGACCGTCCGCCGCGAGCGGCGCGTGCTGGTGTGTGCGCCGTCAAATACGGCAGTGGATCTGCTCACTGAAAAGCTGGCCGAGCGTGGCGTCAACGTCATTCGCATGGGCAACCCCAGCCGCATATCCGAGCTGCTGCTGGAGCACACGCTGGATGCGCGCGTGATGGCGCATCTGAGCTACGCCAAGATGCGAGCGATGCGCCAAACAGCTGACCAACATCGCCATACTGCCACCGAGCTTGCAAGCAAACATGCTCGCGATTTTGGCTTTGAGGGGCGACAGCAGCGCAGGCTACTCAAAGAAGAAGCGCGAACACTGCTTCGAGCAGCCGATGATTTAGAGCGCTTCATCACCGATGACGTGGTCGAATCGGTGCAGGTGATCACCTGCACGCTGGTGGGCGCTAACAATCGCAATATTCGCCACCTCAGTTTTGAAACCATCTTCATCGACGAAGCAGCGCAAGCCTTAGAGCCGGGCTGCTGGATTCCGATTGCCAAGGGCGAGCGCGTGATTCTGGCAGGCGACCATCACCAGCTACCGCCCACAGTGAAAAGCGAAAAAGCTGCCAGAGAGGGCCTACGCGAAACCTTGTTTGAAAAGTGCATCAAGCGCCAACCTGCCACAGCCCGCATGCTGGATCTGCAATACCGCATGCATGAGCAAATCATGGCATTCAGCTCTGAGCATTTCTATGGTGGCAAATTGCAGGCGCATCACGCTGTGCGCCATGCTGGGTTGGAAGCCTACGACGAGAGCTTCGCGCCCGATCTGCCTGTGGAATTCATCGACACCGCTGGCCTTGGCTTGCTTGAGATCACTATCCCGGAAAGCCGCTCAACGGGCAATCCCGAGGAAGCAGATCTGCTGCTCAAGCGCCTTGCACAGCTTCTGGAGCCCTATGGGCAGGGCGAGCGCGATCAAAACCCTCTCACTCTAACTATTGGCGTGATTGCGCCGTATCGCGCACAAATCAATTACGTGAAGGATGCTATTGAGGAAAACGAACATCTCAATGATCTGCTGCAGCGCCGACTGCTCAGCGTAGGCACGGTCGATTCTTTTCAAGGCCAAGAGCGCGACATCATTGCGATTTCACTGACGCGCAGCAACCAAAACGGCGAAATCGGCTTTCTCTCCGACATCCGCCGCATGAATGTGGGCATGACGCGCGCTAGGCGCAAATTGCTGCTTGTTGGTGATTCGTCTACGCTTAGCTCCAACGCATTTTTCACGGATTTGTTGGCTTATGTGAAGCGCATTGGTGGCTATCGCATTGCTCGTGAAATCTCCGAATACGCTGAGCCGCTGTGAGCTGTTGACATGCTGATGAATTGAGTCATCAGTGGCGGAGGAGGAGGGATTCGAACCCTCGGTAGACTTGCATCTACGCCTGATTTCGAGTCAGGTACATTCAACCACTCTGCCACCCCTCCGCAGCGTGAAGATGATATTTTAACATGACGTCATGCTATAAATTAAATAGCACTCTGCGCAGATACTGTGCTGGCTAAGACGTGAAAACGCTTAAAAAATACACTTTCTAAACGGATTTGGGCGCACTCGCTGTGTTTTTGTATTCATGCGCTTGCAATTGCTCTAGCGTCACAAAATCCAGTGCCTTCGAGTGAGTGCATTCGAGCACCACAGGCGGGGCGATGCCTGCAGCTAGGGCTTCCTTCCAGCGGCTGGCGCATAAGCACCAGCGATCACCCGCCTCCAGAGCAGCAAACCGATGCTCGGGGCGCGGCGTCATGAGATCGTTGCCGCGCTCTAGCGAGTACACCAAAAACTCCTGCGTCACACGGGCGCAGACCACATGCGTGCCGTGATCGTGTTCGTCGGTGTTGCAACAGCCATCGCGGTAGTAGCCAGTGAGTGGATCGTAGGAGCAGGGCACGAGTGGTGTGCCGAGCACGTTTTTGGCGGCTGCGCTCATGGATTGTTATGCCTTAGCGGATGTGGCTTGTGTCATCTTCATCGCAGTGGCAATCAAAGTAGAGACTTGGCTCATATCCCCTGGCACCACCAGCGTGGTAGTCGCATCTGCTGCCACCTTGCTGTAAGCCTCTACAGCTTTCTCAGCCACTTTGAGCTGCACAGCCTGCAAGCCGCCCGGGCGCTCGATGGCTTGCGCCACGAAAGCAATACCTTTGGCAGTGGCTTCTGCCACGGTGGTGATCGCGCTGGCTTGGCCTTCTGCTTGATTGATAGCAGCTTGCTTCTCTCCTTCAGAGCGGGCAATAGCGGCTTCGCGCTCACCTGTGGCGATATTGATCTGCTCTTGGCGGCGACCTTCTGAGGCGGCAATCAGCGCGCGCTTCTCGCGCTCAGCGGTAATTTGCGATTGCATCGCGTGCAAGATTTCTTTTGGCGGCGTGAGATCTTTGATCTCGTAGCGCAGCACTTTCACGCCCCAATTCATAGCGGCCTCGTCAATCGAGGCGATCACAGAATGGTTGATCGTGGCGCGTTCCTCAAAAGTTTTGTCGAGCTCTAATTTACCGATCACGCTGCGCAGCGTGGTTTGCGCGAGCTGAGAGATCGCCATCAGGTAATTGCTAGAGCCGTAGCTGGCCAGCTTGGCATCGGTGACTTGGAAATAAAGTACGCCATCAACTTGCAATTGCGTGTTGTCGCGCGTAATACAAACTTGACTTGGGACATCCAAGGGAATTTCTTTGAGGCTGTGTTTATAGGCGACGCGTTTGACAAAAGGCATGATGAAGTGAAGCCCGGGCCCGAGGGTTTCATAATATTTGCCCAGGCGTTCCACAACCCATGCGTTTTGTTGCGGGACGATTTTGAAGGTTTTGTAGATAAATACGACGACCACCGCGAGGCCAATCGCTGCCATTTCTATGCCCATGTTTAACTCCTTGAAATAAAAAATGCGTTAAGAGCGTTCAACAATAAAGCGATTGCCTGTGACTTCTTTGATGCGATGCAGGCCTGGTGAATGAGCACTGCCTTGCGCTGCGATAACGCCCCATTGTGCGCCACGATAGCGCACTTGCGCCGTGCCGTCGGCGGCCCATTCATCCACCTGCACCTGCGCGCCGATGTCTTGATGCACGTCGGCATTCGCGTTAGCGTGAACCGAGCTTGCTCTGCTCTTGCGAGCATTGCTGAAATGCCAAGCCAATGTCGCGGCGACGCCTACAAGTGCGGCTATGACAATTTGCAGATGGACTGCAAGCCCCGCATGCGCCGCCAATGCGCCGGCAACCAAGCCCGCCGCCAAAGCCAGCAAATACACCGTCCCCGTCAGCATCTCGGCGATCACCAAAGCCGCCGCTGCAATCCACCAAAGTGTTGACGCTTCCATCTGTTGCTCCTGTGTTGTGTGAGATGCACCACATTTTGGGCCAATTCGTCACTTTTGCAAGGCTTGTGTCTCAGAATATCCGTACACTTCGCGCTTAAACCTTTTTCTCTCCTTTGCTGTGAGCAATTCGTCATGAAATTCCGCTTCCCCGTCGTCATCATCGACGAAGATTTTCGCTCTGAAAACAACTCAGGCTTAGGCATCCGAGCGCTCGCTCAGGCCATTGAAGGTGAGGGCTTTGAAGTGCTCGGCGCAACGGCCTATGGAGACTTGAGTCAATTCGCGCAACAACAAAGCCGCGCCAGCGCATTTATCCTGAGCTTGGATGATGATGAATTCACGCCTGGCCCTGATCTGGATCCTGCCGTTTTGAATCTGCGAAATTTCATTCAAGAAGTGCGCCGCAAGAATGCTGACGTGCCAATTTACATTTATGGCGAAACGAAGACTAGCCGCCATTTGCCCAACGATATCTTGCGTGAGCTCCATGGCTTCTTGCATGCGTTTGAAGACACACCAGAATTCGTCGCCAAACACATCACGCGCGAAGCCAAAAGTTATTTAGAAGGCATCCAGCCGCCTTTCTTCAAAGCCTTGCTTGACTATGCGGAAGATGGCTCGTATTCATGGCATTGCCCCGGCCATTCAGGCGGCGTGGCGTTTTTAAAATCACCGATTGGCCAAATGTTTCACCAATTCTTTGGCGAGAATATGCTGCGCGCCGACGTGTGCAATTCAGTCGAAGAGCTCGGCCAATTGCTCGACCATGATGGCGCGATTGGAGAATCAGAGAAAAATGCCGCGCGCATTTTCAATGCTGATCATTGCTTCTTCGTGACGAACGGCACGAGCACGTCTAACAAAATGGTCTGGCATCACACTGTGGCGCCCGGCGATGTTGTCGTAGTCGATCGCAACTGCCACAAATCGATATTGCATGCGATCGTGATGACGGGCGCGATCCCAGTATTTTTGAAGCCCACGCGCAATCATTTCGGCATCATTGGCCCGATCCCGAAAGAAGAGTTCGAGCCTGCCAGCATCATGGCCAAGATCAAGGCCAATCCGCTGCTTAAAGGCGTGGATCCAAAGAAGATCAAGCCGCGCGTATTAACGCTCACGCAATCCACCTACGACGGTATTTGCTACAACACCGAAGCGATAAAAAGCATGCTCGACGGCTATGTAGAAAATTTGCACTTCGATGAAGCTTGGTTGCCCCATGCCGCTTTCCATCCGTTTTACGGCACGTATCACTCGATGGGCAAAAAGCGCGTGCGCCCGAAAGAGGCGGTGGTGTATGCCACGCAATCGACGCACAAGCTGCTCGCCGGTATTTCGCAGGCCAGCCACGTGCTTGTGCAAGATGCGCAAAATCGCAAACTCGATCGCGCTTTGTTCAACGAAGCCTATTTGATGCACACGAGCACCTCGCCGCAATACAGCATCATTGCGAGCTGTGACGTGGCAGCCGCCATGATGGAGCCGCCCGGCGGCAAAGCGCTGGTAGAGGAAAGCATTGCAGAAGCATTAGATTTTCGCCGCGCGATGCGCAAAGTCGATGCGGAATATGGCAAAGATTGGTGGTTCAAAGTGTGGGGGCCAGACAAGCTTGCAGAAGACGGCATCGGCAAGGCCGATGACTGGATCATCAAAGGCGAGAAGCGCACCACGAAGAATGGCGACAACGTCGCGCGCAATTGGCATGGCTTCGGCAATTTGGCCGAAGGCTTCAACATGCTCGATCCGATCAAGAGCACGGTCGTCACGCCCGGCATGGATTTGAATGGCAAATTCGCCAAGACAGGCATCCCCGCCAGTATCGTGAGTAAATTCTTGGCTGAGCACGGCGTGATTATTGAGAAGACGGGCCTCTACAGCTTCTTCATAATGTTCACCATCGGCATCACCAAAGGCCGCTGGAATACGCTGCTCGCGGCCTTGCAGCAATTCAAAGACGATTACGACCGCAATCAACCGATGTGGAAAATCCTCCCCGAGTTTTGCCAAAAACATCCGCATTACGAGAAGATGGGTTTGCACGATCTTTGCCAACATGTACATAACCTCTACGCAAAGTATGACATTGCACGTTTGACAACTGAGATGTACCTCTCCAGCCTAGAGCCCGCGATGACGCCTTCTGATGCCTACGCCCATATTGCTCGCCGCAAGACGGATCGCGTAGAGATTGACAAGTTAGAAGGCCGCATCACAGTGGGCTTAGTCACGCCGTATCCCCCCGGCATCCCGCTGCTCATCCCCGGCGAAGTGTTCAACAAGCGCATCGTTGACTATCTAAAATTCAACCGAGAATTCGCCAAAGAATGCCCCGGTTTTGAAAACGATATCCACGGCTTGGTAGAAGAAGTTGGCAAAGACGGCGTTAAGCGCTATTACGCAGATTGCGTGAGACCTTAAAGCGTTTTTAGGCTTTAGCCGGCGTATTTATTGCGCGAAGTGCTACTGAATTAATAGCGGTAGAGAAAAATGGGATCAGATCCCAATACTGCTAGTTTAATCATTTTGTTTGATCTTGATGTGTTTGAGTTGGTTTGCGTTGCCACAGGGGCATAGGCGGCAACAGCGTATGGTTAAGC
>JAYSRZ010000534.1:0-2995 GCA_043720775.1 Variovorax sp.
CAACGCGCGCACCATGATGCAAATGGTCGATTGCGTGCAAGCGGATGAGAAAACCAAGGCTCGCCTGCGATTTGCCACCGAGCAGCAAATCGCTGCGGCATCTCCATCAAATTTTCTTGCACTCAACCCAGATGCTTTGAAAAAAGCAGCGGACACACAAGGCCAGAGCATCGCGCAAGGCATGCAAAACATGCTCGCTGATATCAAGCAAGGCCGCATGTCAATGACGGATGAAAGCCAGTTTGAAGTGGGCCGCAATGTAGGCACGACTGAAGGCGCAGTCGTTTTTGAAAATGAATTTTTTCAGCTCATTGAATACAAGCCACTGACTGCGAAGGTGCACGAAAAACCGTTTCTCGTCATTCCGCCTTGCATCAACAAGTTTTATATCTTGGATCTGCAGCCTGCTAACTCGATGGTGCGCCATCTTGTGCAAGAGGGCCATCGCACGTTTGTGATCAGCTGGCGTAATCCTGATGAGTCGATGAAAGACAAAACTTGGGATGACTACATCGAGCAGGCTGCTATCAAGGCGATAGCAGCCTGCGCACATCTGGCGGGCGTCAAGCAAATAAATGCCTTAGGTTTTTGCGTGGGCGGCACGATTCTCGGAACTGCGCTGGCCGTGCTCGCAGCTCGCAAGCAAAAGCTGGTGGCGAGCGCGACTTTCTTGACGACATTTTTAGATTTTTCCGACACGGGCATTCTCGATATCTTTATTGACGAAGACAGCGTGAAAAAGCGCGAGCAGCAGTATGCGCAGGGCGGCCTACTCAAAGGGCAAGAGCTTGCTTCAACATTCAGTTTCTTGCGCCCCAATGATCTCGTATGGAATTACGTGGTGGGCAATTATCTGAAAGGCGAGACACCGCCGCCTTTTGATTTGCTCTATTGGAATTCCGATGCGACGAATCTGCCTGGCCCTTTCTACGCTTGGTATCTGCGCAACACGTATTTAGAAAACAACTTGCGCAAGCCGGGCAAGCTCACCGTCTGCGGGCAGAAGCTTGATCTCTCGAAAATTGATATTCCCGCCTACATCTATGGCTCGCGCGAAGATCACATCGTGCCGATTTCAGGCGCGTATCAATCGACGCACATCTTGAGCGGCAAAAAACGCTTCGTGATGGGCGCAAGCGGCCACATCGCTGGCGTGATCAACGCGCCGGCTGCAAAGAAGAGATCGCATTGGATCGGCAAAGAAAATCACTTCCCTGCGACGCAATCTGACTGGTTTAAAACAGCAAAAGAGCATCCCGGCAGCTGGTGGACGGATTGGTTTGCTTGGCTCAAGCCTCATGCGGGTAAGCTGATTGCTGCGCCTAAATCGTATTCAGCCAACGTGATTGAGCCTGCGCCTGGAAAGTATGTGAGGGCAAAGGCCTAAAGACTAGGTAACGCGAAAAACGCAAAAATAACGCGAAAAGCGCGAAAAAGAGCCATTAAAGATTTGTTTGATTCAATTTGAATTTCTTTAACATCATCCCAACTATCCACACTTTTCTTTTTTAGCGTTTTCGCATCCCTTTCGCGTTTTTCGCGTTACCTAGTCATTTCTACCCAAGGAGTTATTCATGCAAGACATCGTCATCGTCTCCGCCGCACGCACCGCCGTCGGCAAATTCGGCGGCTCGCTCGCTAAAGTAAGCGCGCCTGAGCTCGGCGCGATTGCCATCAAAGAAGCGATTGCAAGAGCGAAATTAACGCCCGATCAAATCGGCGAGATCATCATGGGCCAAGTGCTCACAGCTGGCAGTGGCCAAAATCCTGCGCGCCAAGCCATGATGAAAGCGGGTGTTGCAAAAGAAACGCCTGCGCTTACGATCAATGCCGTTTGCGGCTCTGGCCTCAAAGCCGTGATGCTCGCTGCGCAAGCCGTGGCTTGGGGCGATAGCGAAATTGTCGTGGCGGGTGGTCAAGAAAATATGAGCGCTTCGCCCCACGTCGTGATGGGCTCGCGCGATGGTCAGCGCATGGGCGATTGGAAGATGATTGATTCCATGATCGTCGATGGCCTGTGGGATGTGTACAACCAATTTCACATGGGCATCACGGCAGAAAACGTGGCTAAGCTGCATGGCATTACGCGCGATATGCAAGACGTACTCGCGCTGGGTTCGCAGACCAAGGCCGCTGCCGCGCAAGCAGCGGGCAAGTTCGCCGCTGAGATTGTGGATGTGGTGATTCCGCAGAAGAAGGGCGATGCGATTACGTTCAACCTTGACGAATTCATCAATAAGAAAACCAATCTCGAAGCACTCACGGGTCTGCGTCCTGCGTTTGACAAAGCCGGTTCTGTGACGGCTGGCAATGCATCAGGTTTGAACGATGGCGCAGCAGCCGTCGTCGTGATGAGCGCTGCAAAAGCCGCAGCCCTCGGCCTCACTCCCCTTGCTCGCATCGTGAGCTTCGGCACCAGCGGCCTCGATCCTGCCACGATGGGCATGGGCCCAGTGCCAGCATCCCAAAAAGCATTGCAGCGCGCGGGCTGGAAAGCACAAGATGTTGATTTGTTTGAGCTCAACGAAGCCTTTGCCGCGCAAGCTTGCGCTGTGAACAAGGTGCTCGATATCGATCCCGCGAAGGTCAACGTCAACGGCGGCGCGATTGCGATTGGCCATCCGATTGGCGCATCTGGCTGCCGCATCTTGGTCACGCTCTTGCACGAAATGCAGCGCACGAATGCGAAAAAAGGCCTTGCAGCGCTATGCATTGGCGGCGGTATGGGGGTTTCCCTCTGCGTTGAGCGCTGAGATTCACGTTAGAGTTAGTTTGAAGCATTTTCGGCATCTAGCCGGCATACAACCTGCGTGGAGTGCTATATTTTTGATAGTTAGAGATAAATGGGGTCAGATCACAATTAATTCTGTGATGCTGCTCCATTCAAAACGATCTAGCGAATTATTTGTGCTCTTGTATCTTCGATCCCATGACAAATCCATCAACCTTTGGCATAGTCAAACCTGTCATTCACTCTGGCCGGTGCAGGCGCGTA
>JAYSRZ010000535.1:0-1010 GCA_043720775.1 Variovorax sp.
CCGCTGCCAACGACAATTGAGTTTTCCCGCATTTACAAAATCTCTAAGCGCTATGACGATGACATCTCTGCCGTATGCGTTGCGATTTCTGCGCAGCGCCATGGCGATGCTATTGTGGATCTCAGCATCGGCCTCGGAGGTGTGGCGGCCACACCTGCACGCGCTATTAAAACAGAAGCACTCTGCGCAGATTCCATGCCGGCGAATGGCCTTTTTGATGCCTTAAAAGCATCCCTACAGGCCGAATTTCAACCGATCTCCGACATGCGCGCATCCGGCGCCTACCGCCGCGAGTTGCTCGGCGCACTGGTGGATCGCTTCGAGAGCGATTGGCGCGGCGAGAAGCTTGTCAGCCTCGAATCTTGGGATGATTTGCATGAGGTGCTGGCATGAGAAAGCCCCTCACCACCGTTCGCTCTGAGCTCGTCGAAACCAGCGCTGGCTCCAGCATCGCCCATGAATCCGCCGGATCAAGTGTTGCGCACGAAAGTGCGCGTGCCCAAGTCCAAGGCGCAGTCCGCTATGTTGACGACATCCCCGAGCTGCAAGGCACGCTCCATGCTGCGCCGGTGATGTCTCGTATCGCGCATGGCAAGCTTCGTTCGCTGGATTTCGGTGCAGCGCTGGCGCTGCCCGGCGTGTACGGCATCGTCACTGCGCGCGACATTCCCGGTGATCCCATCTTCGCCGCCTTTGGGCATGATGAGCCGATCTTTGCGAGCGACACAGTGCAATACGTGGGCAACGTGATGGCACTCATCGTAGCCGATGACGTGATGACAGCGCGTCGCGCAGCGCGGCTCGTGAAAGCCGATATCGAGGCACTGCCTGCGGTTCTCAATACACAAGAGGCGATGGCGCAAAACCATTTCGTTTTGCCGCCTGTGTATGTGAGTCGCGGCGATGCAGATGCTGCATTGAAATCCGCACCGCATTTTTTAAAAGGCAGCTTCTCGGTTGGCGGCCAAGAGCATTTTTATCTCGAAGGGCAGGTGGCTTATGCGCAGCCG
>JAYSRZ010000536.1:0-1008 GCA_043720775.1 Variovorax sp.
TGCGAATGCCAGCCTCAACGGCACGGCAGTCGTTCGCGCGAAATTGGATGCCACAGCGCGCACATTGAGCGATGTGACTGTCATCTACCGCCAAACGCCGAAAGTGGCCTCCAGCGGGCATTTTGGCTCGCGCTTGGTGTTTGATCGCAATGGTTACCTCTTCGTGGCGCTGGGAGACAGACAAAGCAGCGATCAGCGCGGCTTTTCGCAAGATTTGACGCGCGGCAATGGCAAGGTGATGCGCATCTCTACGGAAGGCATGCCAGCACCCGGCAACCCCAAGTTCGCAGCAGCCAATGCGCAATCCGCCATTTGGAGCTATGGCCACCGCAACCCGCAAGGCGCAGCGCTGCATCCCACCACTGGCGAGCTTTGGGTGAGCGAGCATGGCCCGCAAGGCGGCGATGAAATCAACCGAGCCGAAGCTGGAAAGAATTACGGCTGGCCGGTGATCAGCTATGGCCAAGAATACGGCAGCACTACGCAGGTGGGCGAAGGCACGGCCAAGGCCGGCATGGAGCAGCCGGTGAGCTACTGGCTCACGCGCGATGGCAGCCCATACAACACGTCTGCGGGCGGCTCAAAATCATCGATGGCGCCTGCAGGCTTGGCTTTCTATAGCGGCGATAAATTGCCTGAATTCAAAGGCAATTTATTCAGTGGCGCATTAGCTGGCACGGCGCTTTGGCGCATCGTGCTGGGCGGCGCGGATGGGAAAACCGAGGTTTTCCGCGAGCGGCTGTTGGCCAGCCGAGCCGAGCGAATTCGCGATGTGCGCGTGGCTTCCGATGGCTGGATTTATCTGCTGACAGACAACGGGAAGCTGCTGCGCATCTCGCGCTAGTTCTGTGGGGATCTCAATCGCATTCCGCGCGTGCAAAAAAATCCTCGAAGCTCGTTTATAATTTGGGCTTCGGAGTGTGGCGCAGTCTGGTAGCGCACCTGGTTTGGGACCAGGGGGTCCAAGGTTCGAATCCTTGTACTCCGACCAAGTTCTTTTAGACATGT
>JAYSRZ010000537.1:0-8443 GCA_043720775.1 Variovorax sp.
CCCGATCTAGATTTGCCTGCGCTTCAAGAATTCGCGCCGACCGACTTCAATGCGTCAGAGCACGTTTCTGCGGCAGTGCCCCTGCCCGAATCTGAGATAGATTTCGCGCTGCATTTTGGTGATCTTGATGAAAAATTAACACCGACAGATCAGCCAATCTTGCTAGAACCCGAGCCTGTTGTAACGATTGCAACGCCCGTGCCACCACAAGTACAAATCGCTCCGATTCCAATCCCACAAAACGATCCTGATCCGTTTGATTTCGATCTGGATTTTGATATTGAAAACGCATCTGCTGCACTGACAAATCAGCCTGAAGTTGCCGCTACTCTCACGGCAGAAAAGGGCTCGACGCTTGAGCTGCCCACTGAGGCTTCTTCAGGCGAAGAGGAGGCTTTGATCACTGCCGAAGAGTTGGCTGCATTTGAACAAGCCATGATGGCTCTTGATCTGCCGGATGCATCAAATGCTCCCGACACGTTGTTCAAGCCGACTGATTTCGCATCAACCGTTACTGCACAAAACACAAACACGATCACTGTCGATGAGCCCTACACCACCGAGCCCGACGACTTTGTCGTTAGCTCGCTGGATTTGCAAGCTCTGCAAGCGCTCACAGCATTGGCTCCGATCAGCCCCGCCAAAACAACTGCATCAGACTATGCAGCCACAGCCATGGCCACTGCAATGCAACCAATGGCCACTATGATGCAAGCCATGCCTTACGAGCTGTCCGGCAGTCAAAGCCTGGCTGTTGAATACGCTAGTACAGCCATTGTGCCAGCCGCTCTAGAACCCATTGCTGCGCCCAGTGATCTTGGAATTAATTTCAGCGGATCCGCTTTAGCCGCCGCTGCCGCAGTCTCTGCGGTTGCAGCAGGTAGATTAGGTGTGGCAAGCGTAACAAGCGCATCGCAAAGCACAAGTGCTCCAACCACCCCTTCTCCACAAAATGCAACTTTTGTGGGCACGCCGGGCGTGGGCGCTTATGCCGCTGAAGAGCAGTTCAAAGCTGTAGGGCCGCTACGGGTGAGTCTGCCGCTTTACAACGTTTATTTAAATGAGGCCGATGAATGGTCTCGCCGCTTGGCCAACGGCCTAGCTGAATGGGCGATGGAGCCGCATGCCAAAGTACCTCATGATGCAGTCGCGTTTGCGCATTCTCTGGCTGGCAGCTCAGCCACGGTAGGTTTTTCTGCACTGTCAGGCTTGGCTCGCGCTTTAGAAAATACGCTGATCCATATGCAGCGAATTGAAGACGACAACGACTACGATCCCCACGCACATGCCAGTCTGTTTGTTGGTGCGGCTGAAGAGATCCGTCATTTGCTGCATCAGTTTGCAGCCGGCATATTAAAAGACTGCTCGCCGCAGCTTGAGGCCGATTTGGCGCTTTGCATGCAAGCGCCATTCTCCGTTGCTGCTGAGCTCACGTTCACAAATACCGATGAGCTAAGCACCCTCGTTTTAGACGAAAAAAACGATGAGACGCCCATAGAATCTGCGCCAAGCGCTCATGATTCGATAGCATTCGATTTATCTTCTGCCTTCAGCGCGGACGCTGCACCCGTGGCCAGCTGGGCTTCCGCTGAAATCATAGCTCCAGCTGCAATCGTAGCAACAGCGTTTGCGGCGACCCGTGTGCTTGCCTCGGAATCCACTGAGCCGCCGTCCACACCAGAGATACCGTCTGAGGTGCTTGCGGTTGAAGCTGCCGTAACGCAGCAGGCCGTTGAGCCTACTCAAGTATCAGCCAGCTTGTCTGCAACGCCAACGCCTGCGTCTAGCGCAGCCAGCCTGACGCAAGCACCTGTGCTCGCTGTTCGCAGCCGCCAGGCTGGGCGTGATGAGATTGATGATGAGATTGATGTGCAAGATGCGCTCGATCCTGATTTATTTGAGATTTTTGAAGAAGAAGCACTTGAGCTTTTCCCGGCTACCGCTTCTGCGCTGCGCCAATGGACAGCGCGACCCGACAACATGAGCGCGCGCGGCGAGGTGCTTCGCGGCTTGCACACACTGAAAGGCAGTGCGCGTTTGGCCGGCGCGATGCGCTTGGGCGAGCTGGCGCACCGCATGGAGTCTGGGGTAGAAAATGTGCCGCACGAAGGTGCGCAGTCGGCTGATATAGAGCCGCTGATGGCGCAGCTCGACGGTATGCAGCACAACTTTGATGTGTTGCGCAATCCAGCGCTAGTCAACGAGCCAACGCTCAAAGCTGATCCAGTTGTCGCTGCTGGTACGGCAACAACAAGTGCGGCTGCTGTCAGCAGCTTGTCTGCGTCGTCTGTCACGCCACTTCGCCCGATGGCAGCTGCCACCGGCATGGTCGCGCCCGCTGCTCTGCGCAGCGCCCCAGGCCAAACCGTTCGCGTACGCGCTCAGTTGCTTGACCGCTTGATGAACCAGGCCGGCGAAGTGATGATCACCCGCGCTAGGCTTGAAGCCGAGCTGTCGCAACTGCGCGGCTCACTGACTGACTTGGGCGGTAACCTTGAGAAACTGCGCGGCCAATTGCGTGAGCTCGATGTGCAAGCAGAATCGCAAATGCAAACGCGCCTGCAGCAGACCAAAGAAACCGAAGCCTCCTTCGATCCGCTCGAATTTGACCGCTATACGCGTGTTCAAGAACTGACGCGAATGATGGCCGAATCGGTCAACGACGTGGCGACGGTGCAGCGCAATATTCAACGTACGATTGAATCGACCGAAGACGATCTCGTGATGCAAGCGCGCCAGACGCGTGATTTGCAGCGCGATTTGCTGCGCACACGCATGGTGGAATTTGAAGGCATTTCTGAGCGCCTGTATCGCGTGGTGCGCCAAGCGGGCAAAGATGCGGGCAAGCAGGTCAAGCTCGATATTTTGGGCGGCACCATTGAGATGGATCGCGGCGTCTTGGATCGGATGACACCGGCCTTCGAGCACTTGCTGCGCAACTGTGTGGCACACGGCATCGAAGCAGCTGAGGCGCGCACAGCCTCTGGCAAAAATGCCAGCGGAGAGATTGTGATTACCTTGCATCAAGAGGGCAACGACGTCTCGATTGAATTCCGCGACGATGGCGCAGGTCTCAATATCGCTCGCATCCGCGAGAAAGCCATTTCCCAAGGACTGCTTGGCCATGACGCGGCTCTGGCTGACAACGATGCCGCCAACTTGATCTTCACACCGGGTTTCTCAACTGCTGCCAACGTCACCGAGCTCTCAGGCCGAGGCGTGGGGATGGATGTGGTGCGCTCTGAAGTGGTGGCGCTCGGTGGCCGGATTGAGACGTCAACTTCTGCCGGCCAAGGCACCAGCTTCAAGCTGGTCTTGCCGCTCACGACCGCTGTGACGCAGGTGGTGATGATGCGCATCGGTGGTTTGTCTATCGGCGTACCGGCCAACTTGATTGAAACCGTGCGCCGCGCATCGCCCAAAGAGTTGCAATCCGCGTACAACAGCGGCGCGTATGAATTCAGCGGTGAATCTCTGCCCTTCTTTTGGGCAGGTGCGCTCTTGCAGCATTCATCGGCCAGCGTCGAACCTGTGACCAAAACGATTCCAGTGGTGATCTTCCGCTCGGCGGCGCAGCGCGTCGTCTTGCACATTGATGAAGTCTTGGGCAACCAAGAGGTGGTGGTGAAGAATCTCGGGCCTCAGCTATCGCGCCTGCCAGGCTTGGCTGGCATGACGGTGCTTGCCTCGGGCGCAGTGGCGTTGATTTACAACCCTGTAGCGCTGGCCACGGTGTATGGTACGCAAGCTCGCGCGATGAGCTTCGATCCTGCGCAGCCGCATGCGCTCGAATCTCAAGGTAGCTCGCCGTCGCAGATAAGCAGCTTGGATGTCGCCGATGCTGTGCCGCGCTCTCTGTCTGGCGATGCGCAGCCGGTGGTGCCGCTCGTGCCAGCCAATCCCGCTTCGATTTCGCCGCCGACGATTCCGCTGGTGTTAGTGGTTGATGATTCAATCACAGTACGCCGCGTCACGCAGCGCTTGCTTCAGCGCGAAGGCTACCGCGTCACGATGGCGGCAGATGGCCTGCAAGCGCTGGAGCGTTTGGCCGAAGAACTGCCTAGCGTGATCTTGTCAGACATCGAGATGCCCCGCATGGACGGCTTTGATCTGCTGCGCAACGTACGAGCCGACGAGAAGCTCAAGCATTTGCCTACGATCATGATCACTTCGCGCATTGCAGAAAAGCATCGCGAATATGCTTTCGAGTTGGGCGCAAATCACTATCTCGGCAAACCGTATAACGAAGAAGAGCTGCTGAGCTTGATTCGCCGGTATGCGCGGGAAGAAGCGACGATTTAATTTCTTCTTCGTCGACAGATACATTGCTCTCGAGAAGAAAAGAACACAGTAGACACAGAAATTACACGGAAATCACGGAAAAGCCTTTTTTGGTTTTCTGTGACTTCCGTGAAGTTTTAGTGACTTCCGTGTTCTTTTTTTGCTCGCTACTCACGCATCAAAGCAAAACCGTTCTGCCTCCAGGCCTCGAACACACTGACTGCCACAGCATTCGATAAATTCAAACTGCGCTGCCCTTCGATCATTGGCAAGCGCAATCTTTGCTCAGACGGGAAACCATCTCGCAGCTCAGTAGGCAGCCCCGCTGTCTCCGAGCCAAACAACAGCCAATCGCCAGGCGAATACGCCTGCTCATATACGCTGTGGCTGCCTCGTGTGGTGAAAGCGAAAATGCGATTAGGCTTGGGCTGGCAAGTGGCCAGAAACGCCTCCCACGAAGCATACTTATGCACAGCGGCATATTCGTGATAATCCAGCCCAGCGCGACGCATGTAGCGGTCTTCCATGGAGAAACCCAGCGGCTCGATCAAATGCAGATTACAGCCCGTGTTGGCACACAGGCGGATCACGTTGCCGGTGTTGGGCGGGATTTCGGGTTGGAACAGGATCACGTTAAACATACCTTGATTGTCTCCCACGTTGCGCCTGCGTGAACTGACATGGGAGGGGCGATCTGCGCAGTTAAACTTGGGGGCACGCATTACCGCCATGTCGCTCTTCAAATCTGCCTCCCTCGTCTCCGCTTGGACGCTTGCCTCGCGCATCACAGGCTTGGTGCGCCAGCTCATCATTGCGGCGATGTTTGGCGCTGGGCCAATGACGGATGCGTTTATGGTGGCTTTTCGCATTCCGAATTTTCTGCGCCGCTTGTTTGCGGAAGGCGCGTTTGCGCAAGCTTTCGTGCCTGTGCTGGCAGCCAGTAAAGAGCGTGATGGCGAGGAGGCCACGCGGGTGTTAATTGATCAAGTCGCCAGCGTCTTGCTCTGGGCGCTGATCATCACTTGCGTGATCGGCATCGCCGCTGCGCCACTCCTCGTTTGGGCCATGGCCAGCGGCTTACAGCAAACGCCGCGTGCGTTTGAAGTCTCGGTGCTGATGACGCGCTTTATGTTTCCGTATATTGCATTTATGTCGCTGGTGGCGCTGTGTTCTAGCGTGCTCAATACATGGAAGAAATTTGCTGTGCCTGCGGCTACGCCAGTGCTGCTCAATGTGGCGATGATTGCAGCAGCGTGGCTGCTCGCGCCACAGCTTAAATTACGCGGCATTGAGCCAATTTATTCGTTGGCAGCGGGCGTGATGCTCGGCGGCATGCTGCAGCTCGGCTTGCAGCTTCTGGCTTTGAAGAAATTAGCTTTGCTGCCAAAATTTGCATGGAATCCGCGTCTAGCCGGCGTATTTATTGCGCAACCTGCTATCAAAAACATACTGATCCTCATGCTGCCTGCATTGCTCGGCGTGAGTGTGGCGCAGATTTCTCTGCTGATCAACACACAAATCGCATCGCATCTGCAATCGGGCTCGGTCAGCTGGCTGGGCTTTGCAGATTTGCTGATGGAATTTCCCACCGCCATGCTCGGTGTCGCGCTGGGCGTGGTGCTCATGCCGCAATTGGCCGCAGCCAAGGCCGGTGGCGACACCGCAAAATTCTCTGCCATGATCGATTGGGGGCTGCGCCTCGTGGTCTTGCTCGCTGTGCCTTGCACGGTGGCGCTGCTCTGCTTTGCCACACCTGTGGTGGCTGTGCTCTATCACTACGGTGCGTTTAAGGGCTCAGATGTGAATCAAGTGGCGCTGGCGCTCATGGGCTATGGCTCAGGGCTGCTGGGCTTGGTGGCGATCAAGGTGCTGGCGCCAGCTTACTATGCGCGGCAAGATATCAAGACGCCTGTGAAAATCGCTGTCGTCGTGTTGATTTTTACGCAAGTACTCAATCTGTTTTTAGTGCCACGCTTGCAACATGCGGGGCTCACGCTCTCAATTGGTCTAGGAGCCATGCTCAATGCGGGATGGCTTCTGGTGAGCTTGCTGCGCAGCAAGATCTATGCGCCCTCCAAAGGCTGGGGCATGTTTGCGCTGCAGGTGATGGCAGCCAGCAGTTTGCTGGCGGTGTTTTTGCTGTGGAGTGCGCAAGCGGTCGATTGGGTGGCGATGCAGAGCACAGTTTTTCAACGAATAGGGCTGTTTGCCGCCGTATTATCTGCGTCAGGCGCTATTTATTTCGGAGCATGTTGGGCAGCGGGCTTGAAAGTTCGTGCTTTACTGAAAAGGTAATCAAGGATGAAAGATTGCGCGGTTCATTACAAAATTGAAGCAGCAAATGTGCATGCACATCTGTGGCGCGTCACGCTGACTGTGGCAAAACCAGCGCGGCTACAAACGGTGAGCTTGCCTTCATGGATTCCGGGCAGCTACATGGTGCGCGAATTTTCTAAGCATTTGCAAAATTTGAAGGTGACTCAAAACTCTAAAACTTGCGCAGTAGAGCAAATCGATAAATGCACTTGGCGCATTAAAAATATCGCAACACATAAACTACAAATCAGCTACGAAGTTTATGCGTTCGACAACTCCGTGCGCACCGCTTGGCTGGATGCGCAGCGTGCGTTTTTCAACCCGACTTCGCTGTGTCTGCGAGTTGAGGGGCAAGAAAAGAAAGCGCATAGCTTGGCGCTCTGCACTATGAATTTGGAAGCGACTCGCGCAGTATCCACGAGCGCTACAGCACTAAAACTCTTAAAGAAAGAAGCCAAAGGGCTGCTCGGCGTCTATGCTTTTGACGATTACGATCATTTGGCCGATACGCCGTTTGAAATAGGTGCATATGATCGAATTTGGCAGGGCAGCTTTGATGTGCGTGGCATCAAGCATGAGTTTGTGGTCAGCGGTGCAGCGGCATCGTTTGATGGTGCGAGATTACTCGCAGACACGAAAAAAATCGTCGAGACAGAGATGCTTTTTTGGCACGGCATGGAAGGCATGCCGCCGTTTGAAAAATACGTCTTCATGCTCAATGCGGTGGATGATGGCTATGGTGGGCTAGAGCATCGCGCCAGCACAGCGCTGATTTGCGGCAGAAGAGATTTGCCGCGCTTGGGCCAAGTCAAACAAAGTGAGGGCTACACCACGCTTCTCGGATTGATCAGCCACGAATACTTTCACACTTGGAATGTGAAGCGTTTGAAGCCGCAAGAGTTTTTGAAGTTTGACTACGCACAAGAAAACTACACGCAAATGCTGTGGTTCTTCGAAGGCTTTACTAGTTACTACGATGATCTGATGCTGCGCCGCGCAGGTTTGATTGATCATGCACAATACTTTCGCCTTCTCGCTAAAGCGATCAATCAAGTGCAGCAGACGCCTGGCCGCCAAGTGCAAAGCGTGGCGCAAGCCAGTATGGATGCTTGGATCAAATACTATCGGCAAGATGAGAACACACCGAACGCCACGGTGAGCTACTACACCAAAGGCTCACTCGTTGCGATGTGTTTTGATTTGAGTTTGCGCTCTGGCGCAAACCATGCGAAGAAGAGCTCACTCGATGACGTGATGCGGCTTCTGTGGAAGCAATCGAAAGCCAGTATCGCAGGCAAAGGCGGCATCACCGAAGCAGATTTCGCCGCTGCACTGCTCAAGCTTTCTGGCTGCTCATACGCGCAAGAGATTGCCGCATGGGTGCATGGCACGACTGAGTTGCCCATCCAAGAATTGCTCGCCCTCCACGGCGTCAGCGCCACGCCCGAGCCCGGCAGCAGTTTGCCCATGGCGCAACGCTTGGGGCTGCGCGTGAGCGAGAGCAGCGGCGCTTTGGTCATCAAAACCGTGCTGCGCGGCGGGCTGGCCGAGCGCGCAGGACTGGCCGCTGGCGACGAATGGCTGGCGATTGACGATTGGCGCATCCACAAGCTAGAAGATCTGACGCTGCTTTGCGGCAAAGCCCCGCAAGCTACAGCCACGATCTCGCGAGACAAACGCCTGCTACGCTTGCCGCTCCAAATGCCCAGCGCAAACAAAGAAGAGCCCAGCAGCAGCTTTATGCTGCGCAGTACGAACGACGTTGCGGTAAGCGCATGGCTGCTTGGTTAAAGCCTCTCCTACTGGCGCTACTTGCTGCCTTGCTGTTGCATTTGATCGGCCTGAT
>JAYSRZ010000538.1:0-2967 GCA_043720775.1 Variovorax sp.
AGAAGCTGGCGTGGTGACGCAGCGCGTGGCTGATGCCGCTGAGCGCGCTGGCTATGTGTTTGCAGTCGATCCCACATCGGCGGAAGCTTCATGCATCGGCGGCAATATCGCGATGAATGCGGGCGGCAAAAAAGCTGTGCTCTGGGGCACGGCGCTGGATAACCTCGCTTCTTGGCGCATGGTTACACCCGATGCGCAGTGGCTAGAAGTCACGCGCTTGAATCACAATTTGGGCAAAATTCATGATGCAGAAATGGCTAGCTTTAAGCTGGAGTATTTCGACGCAGGCGGCAAAAAATTGTTGCGCACCGAGCAGCTAGATATTCCCGGCAAAACCTTCCGCAAAGAAGGCTTGGGCAAAGATGTCACCGATAAATTCCTATCCGGCCTACCCGGCATTCAAAAAGAGGGCTGCGACGGCTTGATCACCAGCGCGCGCTGGATCGTTCACAAAATGCCACTTCACACGCGCACGGTGTGCATGGAATTTTTTGGTAACGCGCGAGATGCCGTGCCCTCGATTGTGGAAATCAAAGATTTCATGTTTGCTGAGCAAAAGCGCACTGGCGTGTTGCTTGCGGGTCTTGAGCATTTGGATGATCGCTATTTGAAAGCCGTGGGCTACGCGACCAAATCCAAGCGCGGTGGCTTGCCCAAAATGGTCTTGATTGGCGATATCGCAGGCGATGATGCCGATGTGGTGGCGCGCACGACATCAGAGGTCGTGCGCATTGCCAACAGCCGAAATGGCGAAGGCTTTACTGCAACAAGCCCTGAAGCACGCAAGAAATTCTGGCTCGATCGCAAACGCACCGCTGCGATCTCCAAGCACACCAATGCCTTCAAGATCAATGAAGATGTAGTCATCCCGCTGCCTCGCATGGCTGAATACACCGATGGCATTGAGCGCATCAATATTGAGCTTTCCCTGCGCAACAAGCTGAAATTCGCTGATGCATTGCTTGCATTTTTTGAGCGCGGTAATTTGCCGCTGGGCAAAGGCGATGATGCGCAAGATATTCCGAGCGCCGAGCTCTTAGGCGGCCGCGTGAGCGAGGCGATTGCGCTGATTCAAGGCGTGCGCTCGCTATGGCAGAGCTGGCTCAATGGCGTGGATGAAAAATTCGAGCAGCTCCAAAGCCATGAGTTAAGAGCAAGCTGGAAAACGCAAATCCGAGATCCGCTGCGCACGATCTTCACCGGCGGCGCATTCGAAGGCATCCTCAATGAATGCCAAGCGATTCACAAGCGCATCCTCAAAGGCCGCGTGTGGATTGCGCTGCACATGCATGCGGGCGATGGCAATGTGCATACGAATATTCCTGTCAATAGCGATGATTATGAGATGCTGCAAACGGCACATGAGGCTGTAGGCCGCATCATGGCGCTGGCGCGGCGCTTGGATGGCGTGATTTCGGGCGAGCATGGCATCGGCATCACAAAGCTAGAATTTTTGAGCGATGCGGAGCTCAAGCCTTTTGCCGATTACAAAGCGAAGATTGATCCTGAAGGACGATTCAACAAAGGTAAGTTGCTACGAAAAAGTGAGCATGCCGCGCAGGTTGGATCGAATGAAAATGCCAAAAACGCTTCAAAAAATGTGGGCGACACTTGGTACGCTGACCTCACGCACGCCTACACGCCATCGTTCGGATTGATGGGCCATGAGTCGCTCATCATGCAGCAATCCGATATCGGCAACATCGCCGATTCGATTAAGGATTGCTTGCGCTGCGGCAAATGCAAACCCGTCTGCGCCACGCATGTGCCGCGTGCGAATTTGCTCTATTCGCCGCGCAATAAAATCTTGGCTACTTCGCTCTTGATCGAAGCCTTCTTGTATGAAGAGCAAACGCGGCGTGGCATCAGCGTCAAGCATTGGGAAGAGTTTGAAGATGTGGCTGATCACTGCACGGTGTGCCACAAATGCGAATCGCCTTGCCCAGTGAAGATTGATTTTGGTGATGTGTCAATGAATATGCGCAATTTGCTGCGCAAGATGGGGCAAAAATCTTTCCGTCCTGGCAATGCAGCGGCGATGTTTTTCTTGAATGCCACGAATCCTGAGACGATCAAATTCATGCGCTCAGCGATGGTCGATGTGGGTTTCAAAGCGCAGCGCTTGGCCAATGATCTGATGCGCGGGCTGGCGAAAAAGCAAACCGCTAAACCGCCTTCGACGCTGGGTACAGCGCCGATCAAAGAGCAGGTGATCCACTTCATCAACAAAAAGATGCCCGGCGGCTTGCCGAAAAAGACAGCTCGCGCTTTGCTCGATATCGAAGACAACGATTACGTGCCGATCATCCGCAATCCGAAAGCGACGACTGCTGAGACAGAAGCGGTGTTTTACTTCCCCGGCTGCGGCTCGGAGCGCTTGTTCAGCCAAGTGGGCCTCGCCACGCAAGCCATGCTCTGGCACGCGGGTGTGCAAACTGTGTTGCCGCCCGGCTATTTGTGCTGCGGCTATCCACAGAGAGGCTCGGGCCAGTTTGACAAAGCCGAGAAGATGATCACGGACAACCGCGTGCTCTTCCATCGTGTGGCCAATACGCTGAATTACATGGACATTAAGACTGTCGTGGTGAGTTGCGGCACGTGTTATGACCAGCTGCAAAACTACGAATTCGACAAAATCTTCCCCGGATGCCGGATCATTGATATCCATGAATACTTGCTGGAAAAAGGTATCACGCTCAATGCGGCACAACAAGGCGGATATCTGTATCACGACCCTTGCCACAGCCCGATGAAGCTGCAAGATCCGATGAAAACAGTGAAAGCGCTGGTGGGCGAAAACGTGCTCAAAAACGAGCGCTGCTGCGGCGAATCCGGCACGTTGGGCGTCACGCGGCCTGATATCTCGACGCAGGTGCGTTTCCGCAAAGAAGAGGAAATTCGCAAAGGTGAGGCTGATCTCAGGGCAAGCGGCGCGGTTGCAGAGAAGGCCAATGTAAAAATCCTCAC
>JAYSRZ010000539.1:0-25541 GCA_043720775.1 Variovorax sp.
CTCTCGCCGTTGAAGTCTGCATTCACTGCGTAGCCCGCTTGCTTGCCAGCCTCAATGAAGACAGGGCCGAAACGATTGGGCGTGGTGAGGTCTTTGACATTGAGAGGGCCGCCAGCGCCATGAAGCGCATCAGCGCCACGCTCGTTATTCTCAGAGCGTTTGAAATACGGCAGCACATCATTCCAAGCCCAGCCGGCATTGCCCTGCGCCGCCCAATCATCGTAATCTTCCCGCTGGCCGCGAATGTAGATCATTGCGTTAATCGAGCTAGAGCCGCCCAGCACTTTGCCGCGCGGCTGATAGCCTTTGCGGCCGTTCAAGCCTTTTTGTGGCACGGTCTCATACGCCCAATTAGCAATCTTCGTTTGCGCCATGATGGCCAAGCCTGCTGGGCAATGGATCAATATATTGGAATCCACTGGCCCGGCTTCGAGCAAGGCCACACGAATGGCCGGATCTTCACTCAAGCGCGAGGCCAATACACAACCGGCTGAGCCGCCGCCAACGATGACGTAATCAAACATGATGCATCTCCAAACGAATCCAAGTCATCGTAGGCGTTTGAGCACGCGATTTATCAAACCCTGTCTCTCAAATGACGAGGTGTTTACCCTAGGCGTTAGGGCTTCGGGGAAGTTGGCGGCGTTACAGGAGACTGCAATTTCTGAATGAAATCTTTTATGGCAGCTTGATACTCAGCTGCATGCGCTTGATGCAAATCGCTATGCTTGCCCTTTTCAAGCAAGATCCAGCGCTTGGGCTCATTAGCCGCATCAAATAAAGTGCGGCCCAGCTTGGCCGGTACGGTCGTGTCGAGTTGTCCATGCAGCATGAGCAAGGGCAGTTTGACTTTTTGAATCTTCTCCAGCGAGGCGAAGCGCTCATTGTTGAGCCAAGCCACCAAGCGGCCATACCAGCCCACCTCGCCTGCAATATCGGGGAAGCTAGTGAACGCGGATTCCAAAATCATGCCGCCAAGCGCTTGGCTTGGAGACGAGTTGCTGGCTAAATCGACGGCCACACCCGTGCCCATTGAATGCCCAAAAATTACACGCTGCTGTGCTCTAGGTTCGCGCTTAATGAGCTCAGTCATGGCCAGTTGCGCGTCGTGCAAAATTGTTTTCTCTGAGGGCGTGATGGCGCTGCTTTGCCCCCAGCCACGGTACTCGACAGCAAGCACAGAAAAACCTGCTTCACGCAACGCATTAATTTTTGGCAGATTTTGCTCCAAGTGGCGGAACGTGCCGTGGCAATAGAGCAAAGTGGGCGCTACTGGGTCCACATGCGGTAGCCACCAAAGCTCCATGCGCTCGCGCTCGGGGCCAACTTGAGCTGTAGGCGCAATATCGATGAAATATCTTAGATCAGATGCGCGCAGACCTTGATTGGATGCCGCTGCGCTAGGCGTGGGGCGATAGATGATATTGCGCTGTTTGACATCAAGCCAAGCACAAGAGCTGCTCATTGCAGCGAACGCAAGAAGCGTAACAAGCCGAAAAAGCTTGAATTGAGCGGTTAAACTTTGTGAATCGGTCATTTTTATATTTTCGCCATCATGCGTATTATTCCTTACCTCACGGCAGCAGCACTCCTCATCTGCACATGGACACTGGGCACCCGTCATGCACTCGCCCAAACCGCCGATGCGCCCGCAGAAAAACCGATCGCCTCAGGCATGAAGATGAGCGTGATGCTCAGCCCCTACACCTATCACTTCAATCCCAAGCCTACGCATCGCTCGGTGATTTTGGTTGGTCTAGAGCGCGAGCATCCCAACGCCAAGCTCGATGGCATCGCATTGTTCAAGAACTCATTTGGCCAACCCAGTATTTATGTCTACCCTTTTGGCGGCGTTTACAAAGATATTTTCGGCGTGAACCATTTGCAATTCAAATGGACAGCAGGCTTGGTGTACGGCTACAAAGGTGAATTCAAAAATGAAGTAGCTAACGTGGGCGGCATTGCCCCTGCGATCATCGTTGCGATGGGCTATGAATTTCAGCCAGGTTGGGTGGCACAGGTCAACACGCTTGGTAAGGCGGCGGCTCAGTTTCAGCTCAATGTGAGACTTGACTAAGCGCCGCACTTTTCATAAAAGTTGCAGAAGTTTAGCCTCGGCGATTCTTAATCGCTTGCGAGAGCGCTTGTAGCGCTTGCATTGAATCATCCCAGCCAAGGCAAGCATCGGTGATGCTTTGACCATATTGCAATGCAGCCACCGTGTCTTTGCCCGGCGTAAATTTTTGCGCACCCGCCTGTAGATGACTCTCTAGCATCACGCCGAAAACAGTTTTGCTGCCCTTGCTTAACTGCGCAGCGATGTCTCGCGCGACATCAAGCTGCTTCTCGTGCTGCTTAGACGAATTCGCATGGCTGCAATCGACCATCAAGCTTTGCGGGAGCTTGGCGGTGGCCAGATCTTTGGCTGCTGCGGCGACGCTGGCTTCGTCGTAATTCGGCGTTTTGCCGCCGCGCAAAATGACGTGGCAATCAGGATTGCCGTTGGTTTGCACAATCGCAACTTGACCATTTTTATGCACCGACAAAAAATGATGCCCGCCAGCAGCGGCTTGAATCGCATCAGTGGCGATTTTGATGTTGCCGTCTGTGCCGTTTTTAAAGCCAATCGGCGCTGATAAACCAGACGCCAGCTCACGATGCACTTGGCTCTCGGTCGTGCGCGCACCTATCGCGCCCCAAGCGATCAAGTCGCCGATGTATTGCGGGGAGATCACATCCAAGAATTCGCTGCCCGCAGGCAGGCCGATGCGGTTGATCTCGATCAGCAATTGGCGGGCGATGCGCAGACCCTCGTCGATGCGGTAGCTTTCATCCAGATACGGATCGTTGATCAAGCCCTTCCAGCCGACGGTCGTGCGTGGCTTCTCGAAATACACACGCATCACGATCTCCAGCGTGTCTTTGTATTGCTCGCGCACTTCTTTCAAGCGGCGGGCGTAATCCAGCGCAGCCGCAGGATCGTGAATGGAGCATGGGCCAATCACCACCAACAGGCGATCATCTTTGCCATGCATGATGTTTTGGATATTTTTGCGGGTGCGCTCAATCAAGGATTCAACGGGTGTGCCGCGAATCGGGAAGAAACGAATCAAATGTTCGGGAGGCGGGAGCACGGTGATGTCCTTGATTCGGGCGTCGTCGGTCTGGCTGGTGCGGTCTTGCGGTTGGCTACCGGGCGGATACCACGCATCTTGGGTTGACGAATTGGACATGTTCTGCTCCTGAAGAAAAATGAAATGAGAATAAAAAAAACCGCCTAAGCTAATTAGCCCGGCGGTTTGATGAGGAGTGCAGTTTTACTTATGCATTTGCCTCTCGTCCGCCGGGGACTGAGAACCAAAAATAAAAGTAAAAAGATTTTTGCATAGCTGAAATGTTAACACGGAATAGCGGAAGGGCAAAAAGCGAGGAGGCTCTAATTTTTGGAATGATCGAAGTCTTGGTCTTTGCCGCGAAGTTGACCCCACCAGTTTTTCGCTTTAGCCAAGCGCGATTCATCAATGCTGCCCATCGCCGATTCCTGATGGGCTTGCGTGAGCGCTTGCTCGTGAATATCAATCATCATCAAGCCTTCGCCTAAAGTGCGCCAGCCAATCATCTCAAACTCATCAATCACGACCGCGCTATCGCCGCTCATATTGCGCTCAACCAGCCACTGGCCAACAAGTATCCGGAAATTGTTCAGTGCGGCCAAATAGCTTGCGTACTCATACAGGCTGCGCCAAGGCTCAGATAAACCGATCACCAACTGGCGATGCTTACGCAAAGCAGTTAGCAAATCGATCAAGAGAGGCCCCACGGTAGTGCCTCTTTGGTGGCTCGATAGCGCTTTTCCCACCCGTTCAATCGCTGTTGACAATTGCCCCATGCCGTCAGAGAACTTGTGCGCCTCCTCATCGTTAGACATGCTGCGCAGCGCTTGGCCGAATTCCGCAAAGTCGCGAATATCGGGCAGACCAGTTTCGGCACTAAGGGGGAAGCGAGAATTTCCTGGCATTTCTAGATTGTCTGCTCAAATACATTACTTGCTCTAAGGCGAATATAGAAACCCAACGTAACAGGCTCACTACGTGTTTTTTCGCACGAATGTCGCTAAATCTAAGCCGTGCCGCCGACGGTCAAGCCCTCGATGCGAAGCGTAGGCTGCCCCACACCCACCGGCACGCTCTGGCCTTCTTTGCCGCACACGCCCACGCCCGAATCGAGCGCCAGATCATTGCCGATCATAGTGACTTTTTTCAGCGATTCAGGGCCCGAGCCCACAATGGTTGCGCCCTTGACGGGGTATTGAATCTTGCCGTTTTCCACCCAAAACGCTTCGCTGGCAGAGAACACAAATTTGCCAGATGTAATGTCCACCTGCCCGCCGCCGAAATTCGTGGCATACAAGCCGCGCTTGATGCTGGCCACGATTTCTTCTGGTTTTTTATCGCCGCTCAGCATATACGTGTTCGTCATGCGCGGCATCGGCACAGCGGCATAGCTCTCGCGGCGGCCATTGCCTGTAGGTTTAACTTTCATGAGGCGCGCATTCATGCTGTCTTGGATGTAGCCTTTCAAAATGCCGTCTTCAATCAACACATTTTTCTGTGTGGCATTGCCTTCATCGTCCACGTTGAGCGAGCCACGCCGGTCTGCAATCGTGCCGTCATCCAGCACCGTCACGCCCTTGGCTGCCACGCGCTTGCCGATCATGCCGGCAAACGCACTTGATCCTTTGCGATTGAAATCGCCTTCCAAGCCGTGGCCGACCGCTTCATGCAAGAGTACGCCCGGCCAGCCGGGACCAAGCACCACGGTCATCTCGCCAGCAGGCGCTGGGCGAGATTCAAGATTCGTCAGCGCAGCTTTGACAGCTGCGCTGACGTATTCTTCGATGTGCGCATCATCAAAATAGGCAAGACCAAAGCGCCCACCGCCGCCGCCCGAACCTGTCTCGCGCCTCATTTCACCTTTGATTTTTTGCTCGGCAATCACGGTAACGGATAGGTGCACCAGTGGCCGCACATCGGCTGCCAGCGTGCCATCAGCGCGGGCGATCATCACCACATCGTATTCACTGGCCAGGCCCGCCATCACTTGCACGACGCGCTTGTCTTTGGAGCGAGCGAGCCTTTCGACGCGCTCCAGCAGCTTGACTTTTGTGGTGCTGTCCAGTGTTGAAATGGGATCTGTGGCGCTATACAGTTTGCGTGCAGACGCTATCTTTTTAGTAGCGCCTTGCGCAGTATTCTTGCCACCTACAGCCCCAATCGATCTCACAGTTTGCGCCGCATCCAAGAGCGATGCCCAAGATATGTCATCGGAATACGCAAAGGCTGTTTTCTCGCCGCTGACCGCACGCACGCCCACGCCTTGGTCTATGGAAAACGAGCCCGTTTTTACAATCCCTTCTTCCAAGCTCCAACCTTCTGAGCGCGTGTATTGAAAATACAGATCCGCTTCATCAACCCGATGCGCTTTGATCACATCCAAGGCTTTGAAGAGGTGGCTTTCATTCAAGCCAAATGGTATGAGCAGCAGCGCTTGCGCTGTGGCCAAACGTTCGAGGGTGGGTTCGCGAGAGATCATGCACACATTGTAGGCCGATGCCGCGATAGCAGCTAGCTGCTGACTAAACCCTAGGCTTTGATGCTCAGAGCGCCCGTGAGATACAAAGCTGCCAAGTCAGGGCACACGGTGGCAAGCTGTTCGTCGCTTAGGATGAGCAAAAGAGACTCAAAGCTGTGATTGTTTTGGCTGAGCACATGCAACAAGTGCAAGTGCCTCAGGCAAAGGCAGGCAGGTTCCAAAGACGGAAAGCGACCCACATGCAAAATTTGCTGCTGCAAATCAGGCACATACGTTAAAGCCTGTAATGCATTTTGGCCAAAATACCAGATCAACTCGGTCCATGCGATAGACTCAAAGTCGCGAGCAGCCACGCCTTCAAGGAGTCGCGCTGATCTTGGCATCACACGCAGATCAAGCTCATGCATCTGCACCATTTGTCCGAGTGCAGCTGCTGGCTTGGAGCGAAGTTGCACCAATCTCTCATGCCTGCTGTAGACAGCCAAAAGCCCGCTTGCGCTGGTGATGTGCACGACGCGCTGGCCATTTTGTATTGCAATGTCGTTCATGCGTTCTAGCAAGATATCGGCAACTGCTAGATGCAGGGATCCAAATCCAATAAAAAAAATATTTTGAGGCGATGGCGTTTTAAATTTCAATTGCTGTTGATATTCACTGCAAGCTTGCCGCCACGCACTCGCTCGCGATTTCGTGTCTTTGCCAGACTTCTTAAGCAATGAAGTCATCGGCTGGCCATCCAGCGTAGTTGGCAGCGGATCAAGTTTGTCACGCGCAGCACTAATTAGGTCTGCGCCCAACAGTTTGCTCGGTAATCTCGACGTTATTTTTTTCCACACCATGAGCGCATACCTGCTCGATCTTTGGCTTACCGTTCAGCGCTGCCACATGCAACCTGAATGCCGTATAAGTTAACTATGCGCATTATTGACTGTCTTGACTATCTATTTTTTGACATTTGCCAGACATGACAGGCACCTTGATAAAGCCTTCAAGCCGGCAATAATCGAAGCGCGCCAGTAAAGTAAAGCGAACTGAGATCTGCGCACAGGTTGCTCGCCTTGTCCGTTGGCGTGAGGCGTTGCAGCTGCGCAAAGCTGAGTGCGCCGCCACTGAAAACATGAATCAGCGCCAAATGCCTCATCTCAAGCGCGGCTGGCGTTACTGGTGGAAAGCGGCGCAACTGGATCAGCTGCGTGCCCATCTCAGGCGGTAGTAAATCTGGCGCATGGGTGTACACCTGACCGTAAAACCAAAGCAACGCATGCAACGGATAGCTCACAAAATCTTTTCCGTTTGCTTGAGTACCTAAGTTTGTATGTTGCTGGAATTGCGCTTGATGCAGCGACAAAGATGCAGCCTCGTCGTATGCGCTTTCGTTGATCGTGACGCTCCTGCCTTGAGCCTGCAACACGGCTAACAAAGCGGGCCCGCTGCGCATCGTCGCTTGCCCCCAATGCAGGCGATCATGCTCGGCCCATAGCATCTGAGCGACTGCCATATGCGCAGCGCCCCAACCGGAGAAAAATGCTGGCTGATCAGCAATGCGGCCACCATTGACACGATGCGCGATGTACGCATCACAGGCCGTTTGCCAAGCGTTGCTTTCATTGCTTGCGCTGGGTTGAGTCAGCCCCGCTCGCGCCGATCGCACACGGCTGGAAGCCGGATAGGAGGTGCTGAAAGGATCCAGCGCCCCTGCGCTTGAGATCAAAGAAGAATGACCGCGCCCGTGTTCGCCACCTGCAATCACGGACAGTGGTGCCGGCTCAGTCTCTGCCGCGTTGCGCCCAGCAATACGGGCAAGCAGCTTGTCAAGCATGTGGCTGCGCTTTTTCAAGGCGGGCCACTGGTGCATAACAGGCAGTCAGCTCGCCGTCGAGCAATACATTAAGTGTGCTGATCGCATACCGCCAGTGCATTGCCTGCGGATCGCTGCTGACGTTGATTTGCTCTTTGGCTTTGCGCACAATGGCCATCATTTCATTGCGGCTGGCATGCTGCATCTTCCAGCCATCAAACAAGCGCTTGCCCACGCTGCGTTTGCGCAGCAAAGGCACAAGGCAATGCTGGCGCGGATCGTCTTCGGTCTGCGCCCAAAATGAATCCAACGCATCAGCAGGGCCCTCTAGCCAATGAATCATGAGGCGCTCTTCCACCATCAAGACACCTGTGATTTTTGAGCCTCCTGTGATGCTCGTATCGCTGGAGTTGAGCTCAGTAAGCCGCTGCGCGATGCCGAGCGCCTGTACTGAAGGCGTGGCGATGCTGCAATAGGCGATTTGATCAAATCGCTCAAGGGTGCTTGAAGTAGTTGGCTGAGCTCGGGCCCGACGAAGGGACGGCACATGATCAGCTAGCAAGCTTGTCGACATATTGGCGTGTGTTTCGTGAAATCTTGTTATCTAAAAAAGATTAGACATCGTGCCACCAGATCGACACGGTTAAAAACTTAACATTGATTCATCTTCACAACAATACAAAATTTAACTCAAACAGACTCAGCCATCAAAGCAACCATTGAAGCAATGTTGACACGGCCATAAGCTTGACTAATGGCGCCTCGTTCAGAGAGTTGGCGCAATTGGCTGGCCACGGATTGGCGCGTCATGCCCAGCATGGATGCCAAGGCATCTTGCGAGACATCGAGGCAGGTGCGATGCTGCCCGCTTTCTGGTTCATCGTCGTAGGCGAGCATGACGAGACGCCGCGCCGTGCGGGCGAGCGAGGAGCGCAGCGTAAAGCCTTCTACGAGTGAGAGCAGAGTGCGGCTGCGAGACGCTAGCAAACGAGCAATGCAACCGGCCAGCTTCGCGTCTTGCAGCAAGACATGCATCAACTCAGGCTCAACCACCAAAACCTCTGAATCGCCAACACTGAAAAAATCTCGCTCGCGGCCTGCGCCATCCAGTACCGCTAGCTCTCCAAACCATTGTCCTGGCCGCACGAAACTCAAGATCGCTTCTTTGCCATCAGGTGAAGTTGACGAGACTTTGAGCATGCCATCTGCTAAGACGCAAAAGCCATCACGGCGCTTACGTACCGATTGCCCCAGTCCCGCAAACAACTGGCCATCGCGAAGCTGGATTCTCTTACCCGCTCCGAGCAATGCTTTTTGGTGTTCGGATGAAAGGCTGGCAAACCATCGGTTGCTAGAAATCTTTTTAAGGGTGTTTTCAGGCCAGTTATCGGATGCTTGAAAGGGCAGAGTTGTCATGGATATTTGTGATTTTTTTGTGCAGACATGCTGCTTGATGAGGATTTAAAGTAAGCAAGCAAACACTTCATATTTCTGAGTTGGCTTAATACTACCCAAAACGGTACAAAAACTTTGACCACAAGTTCACATTTGATGTCTGAGGTGCGAGAAAGTTAAGTAAAAAGAAATATCTTAAAATATGATAAGTGTACGAGCGGGCATCTTGCAGGCTCGCCCGCTATGCCCTTATATTAACGCGGAGTATCTGAACGCAACCTACCCATCTCATCGGCCATAGCCTGCGCACGTACAGCGGCAATCTCTTGCCCGATTTGATGGGCCTGCTTGCCCTGCGCTACAGCCAACCTGGCGATCTCGGCAGTAGGCACTGCCAATGCCGTTTGCAAAGCCCGCATTAATCGCTTGGCTTGAGGGTAGGCAGCCTCTTGCCTGCCTAGCCGTCCACGCGCATCGCATTCGCAGGCTTGCAGCACTTGCGCAAAGCGTTGCGGCTTGCGAATCGCATCGCATCGCTCTAGCAATCTCAACGTCGCTCTTGCATCCAGTTCATCACTTCTGTGGATATTGCCGTGTTCTTTTGCCACTACAGCTGCTAACTCCTTGCAATCGGTGGGCACACGCAGCCGCTGGCAGATGGCTAGCAGCAAATCAACGCTGCGCGCTTCATGGCCGATGTGGCGCGGCAGCTCTTCTTCGCGCGTGCTGCCTTTACCTAAATCGTGCATCAGGCAGGCAAAGCGCACGGCCAGAGGTGCATTCAGTTGCGCGGCCATATCGAGCACCATCATCACATGCACGCCCGTGTCAATTTCTGGGTGATGCTGCTCAGGCTGGGGCACGCCCCATAAGCGATCCACTTCAGGCAACAACACTTGCAGCGTATTGCATTGGCGCAGCACGGCAAACATGCGCGAGGGTTTTTCTTCCATCAGCCCCTGGCTTGTTTCTTGCCACACGCGCTCGGCGACCAAGGCATCTGCTTCACCAGAAGCCACCATGCGGCGCATCAAATCCATCGTCGGCTTGGCCACTGAGAAGCCGGCATAGCGTGCCGCGAACCGCGCCACGCGCAGAATGCGCACAGGATCTTCGGCAAACGCAGGGCTGGTATGCCGCAGCAATTTGTCGCGCAGATCTTGCTGGCCTTTGAAAGGATCGACCAACACGTCAGCAGGAAGATTTTTTAGATCAAATTGGCCATTACCGCCCACAGAACCTGCGTGAAGTGCTATTGAATTAATAGTGAGATCGCGCCGTGCGAGATCTTGTTCAATCGTCACATCGGGCGCGGCATGCATTTCAAAGCCGTGATAACCCGGCGCAGTTTTGCGCTCGGTGCGCGCAAGAGCGTATTCTTCTTTAGTGTGCGGATGCAGAAAAACCGGGAAATCTTTGCCCACGCTCATAAAGCCGGCATCCAGCATGTCTTGCGGCGAACTGCCCACGACGCACCAATCTCGGTCTCGGGTCTCGCACCCCATCAGTGCATCGCGCACCGCGCCGCCCACGAGATAAACCTGGCCTGGGATCTTCATGATTTCATCACCACCAGCCCCTTGAGGTATTCGCCCTCGGGAAAACGCATGGTGATCGGGTGATCGGGCGCGGCATTCAAATGCGCCGTGATGTAGCCGTTCACGCCTGCATCCATCGCCGCGCCGGCCACGATTTTGTGAAACAGATCCGCATCGATGCCGCCTGAGCAACTGAAGGTGTAGAGCAAGCCGCCCGGCTCCAGCAGTTTGAAAGCCAAGCGATTGATGTCTTTGTAAGCACGCGCAGCGCGCTCGGCATGGGCAGCGGATGGCGCAAACTTGGGTGGATCCAAAATAATCGCATCAAACGTGCGGCCCTCAAGAATGAATCGGCGCAAAGACGCATTCACATCTGCATCTAAAAAATCTGCGCTGCCATCTGCGATTTGCGCCTCAAAGCCGTTCAGCGCCACATTCGCTTTCGCGCGTTCAACGGCTGGGCCTGATGAATCAATGCTTGTGATCTGCGCGCAACTAAGCGCGCCCGCTTCGCGCAAGCCCAACAAAGCGGCAACCGTAAAGCCGCCGGTGTAGCAATAGCAGTTGAGCATCCGGCGAAATTTCAAGCGCCCTGCCTCTTGTGAAAAACGCAGCCGGTTGTCGCGTTGATCCAAATAAAAACCTGTTTTGTGGCCTTCCGAGATGCTCACATTAAGCTTCCAGCCATGCTCTTGGATCACCACTTCCTCAGGCGAGCCTGCGCCTGCCAGCCAGCCCGCCACCGCTGGCAAGCCTTCTAAAGTGCGGCTGCTCGCATCTGATCTTTCGTAGAGTTTTTTCAGGCCGCTGGCTTCAAGCAGCGCTGCTGAAATTAACTTCTTCTGCCGTTCTGCACCAGCGGACAAAAACTGCGCCACCAGTGTGTCGCCATACCGATCCACGATCAAGCCCGGCAGCCCATCGGCCTCGCCATGAATCAATCGCACACCACCTCGCTCGTCTAATGATCCTAAAGAAAATCGGCCTCTAGCGCTGATAGATGCTGCGCAAAGTGCTACGAAAAAAGGAGCGTCGATGCGCTGCGCCTCATCAAAACTCCACACGCGTGCGCGGATTTTGCTGCTCGGGCTAAACGCTGCCCAAGCCAAAAATTTCCCATCAAACGATTCCACGCGCACCGTCTCGCCACTATCAGCCCCGCCCGAGGCCAGCGCGTTGTCATAAATCCACGGATGGCCGCGCAAGAGCGCGCGCTCTTTGCCAGCGCGCAAGGTAATCTTTTTCATGTCCGCTATTGTCGCGGATTGCATTGCCGACGCGCTGAGATCGATTTGCTAGCGTTAGCTGCCCTGATTGAGATCGTAGACGAAGCTATCCCAGTTGGAATTGCTCAGCAAGAAATTCATGCGCTCAATCGCTGGAGCCCAAGCGCTCTTGCGCCCTGCTGTGACTTCGTCTTTCGCTTCGCGGATCAAAGCGTGTAAATCTTCTTTCAACACATAACGCATATCCCAGCCTTCGCAAGAACGCGTCTCCACCTCACGGCGGTGATACAACTGCACAATGCAGCGATGCCGCTTGTCGTGCAAGAGCCGCGCCCACAAGTGATTCACGGCCTGACGCGGCCCTTCAATGAGTTGCACAAACACGCCATCAGCGTGCATCAGCAGACCCGTGAGGTGATCCATGCGATTAAGATTGGCGGCGATTTGCACCAAAGCAGCAATCTCGGCCTCATCCATAGGCCCGCTCAGTAAGCTGCAATAAAGAATTTGATCGATCTCGAAATCGTCGGCGTCATCCGCCGAAACATCGCCCATGCGCACCCCTGCAAGCTGCTCGTTGTTTGGAACATCAAGCTCTGAAGGGGAAGGAGGCGGGGATGAATGCATGCAGTTGCGTTAAATTACTGGTAAAACCTATTTAGCAATAACGGTCAGCACAAAAGAAGTCTTCCTCACTGCCGTGCAGGATGTACACAGCAGAACAGACGGGAATGCCACGAAACTGTTCTTTTTAAGCAACGCTTTTACAAGCTCAGGAGCGCTTAGCCCTGGGATGCGCTGCGTCGTACGCTTTGGCCAGATGCTGAAAATCCAGCCGGGTGTAGACCTGCGTGGTGCTGATGCTCGCGTGGCCCAGCAGCTCCTGCACGGCGCGAATATCTTGGCTCGATTGCAACACATGGCTGGCAAAACTGTGGCGCAGCATATGCGGATGCACGGCTTGCTGCAAGCCTGCTTGCTGGCTTCTGAGTTTTAAGCGCTGCCAGACCATCATGCTCGTCATGCGCAGGCCGCGTGGGGAGAGGAAGAGCGCTGTCTCGCCGCTGGGATCTTTTTCTGCTTGCGCGGCTTGTTTGACTGCGTTGATTTTGGCAAGCAATTCTGAGCGCACAGCCAACCAACGCTGCACCGCTTCCACCGACTTGCCGCCCATCGGCAAGCTGCGGCTCTTGCTGCCTTTGCCGATCACATGCACCTCGCCTGCCGCTAAATCGATGTAGCCCTTGAGCGCTTGTTGCCCGGCTGCCGTTGAGCGAATGTCAAGATTCACCAGCTCGCTCACGCGTAGGCCTGAGCCATAGAGCAGCTCTGTTAACGCAGCGTCTCGCGCTTCAAGCACGGGATCAAAATCTGCAGATTCTGGGAGGCCTTGGAAGCTGGCCAGCTGCACCGCTTGATCCACCGGCAGCGCTTTGGGCAAAGGTTTGGGCTGCTTGGGCGCACGCACATCTTGCACCGGGTTGGCAGAAATCTTGCCTTCGCGCCCAAGCCATGTGTAAAAACCACGCCAGCCCGAGAGAATCAGCGCAATGCCGCGCCCGCTGCGGCCTGCGCTGTGCATCTGCGCCACCCAGCGGCGAATGTGGCTGTTATGAACCTCGGTGATATCCATCTTGGCCTGCAACGCATTAGCTTGCAGCTTGATGAGGTCTTCGGTGTACAGCGCAAGCGTGCGATCAGCCAGGCGTTTTTCGACGCGGCAGTGGGCCAAATAAGCCGCGATCAAATCCTGAGCCATCGCAGATGAGGTCTCAGATTTTTTAGCCACGCAGCCGAGACAGCGCCGCGCTCGTGATCTCACCGATGCGCTCAAGAAAATCTGTGCCCATGCCGGCGTTAAATCGCTGCGGATCAGGCGAAGCGCACACCAACATGCCAAAGGCTTCCAGAGCGGCGCCAGCTCTGAGAGGGATCAAAGCGAGAGACGCAGCCAGTTCAGGCTGATCCAGCCACGTCGCCGCTTCAAAACTCGAATTCACGCCGCAATACGGCAGTTGCAACGATGTTGCAAAAGCCTTCGCATCATCACTCAAACCGACTGCAAACTCTTCTTCCGAAAACAAGCCATTCACGCCCCAAATTTTGATCGCTACTTGCGGCACGAGGAATTGGCTTTTCAGTTCATGGCTTACTGTCGTAGGCAGATCAATGGCTTGCTGCGTGAGGAGCAAAGTGCGCGTCCAGCGCTGCATTTTGTCGGCAATCATCACATTCTCATTGCCATGGCGCACCATCTCCATGATGCGGCCTTCAAGGGATTTGATCTTCTCGCGCAGCATCTCAGCCTGGCGCTCTTGCAGGCTTACAGCTCTCTTGCCATGCTGCGAGAAAAGCTGAATGGAAGACAGAGTTTCCGCGTGGCGCTCAAAAAATTCGGGGTTGGCGCTCAGGTAATTGGCAATATCATCTTCGGTGATCGGCGGCACATCTTGTGTTGGGGTCATCAGAGTAGCTCCTGAATTTATAGCAGCCACTATCTTAAACCTAAACCCAACATCATCAACTACAGATCAGGAATCTCGATCTCGCCCTCGTAAACCTTCACCGCAGGCCCTGTCAGTATGACGCTCGCGTCAAAGCCTTGGGCAGCAAACGGCCACTCAATCGTTAGCAGCCCGCCATGTGTATGAACATCCACCATTGCATCCAGCAGCCCCAGCCGAATGCCTGAGACGACCGCCGCACAAGCACCCGTGCCACAGGCCAGCGTCTCGCCCGCGCCGCGCTCGAAAACGCGCAGCTTGATTTCACTGCGGCTCAAAATTTGCATGAAGCCGGCGTTCACACTGCGCGGGAAGGCGGGATGCGTTTGCATCCATGCACCCGCTGCATGCACTGGCGCTGTTTGAACGTCTCGCACAATTCGCACTGCATGCGGATTGCCCATCGACAGCACGGTTACCATCTTGTCATATGCTATCGAATCATGAGCGCTTAACGCAGGCTCTACAAAGGCTAAAGCCCATTTTTGCCACGAATTCGCACTCAAGGGCGTTGCATGCGCCGCATCAAATGGCACATCGGCTAAATCAAACATCGGCGCACCCATATCCACGCTGACACGGCCATCATCGGCCTCGTTCAGCGTTAGCGTGTTGTTCACCGTCTTGACGCGAACACTGCGCTTGTTCGTCAAGCCTTTGCTGCGCACATAACGCACAAAGCATCTCGCGCCATTGCCGCAATGCTCCACCTCATTGCCATCGTTGTTGTGAATCACGTAAGCAAAATCAAAATCGGTAGAGGGCGCGGCCCGCACTGACAGAATCTGATCCGCACCCACGCCGAAATGCCTGTCGCCTAAAAATTTGTATTGCGCTGCAGATAGCCCCAACAAACCGCGCGTTTCGTCCAGCACGACAAAATCATTGCCTGCGCCTTGCATTTTTGTAAATTTGATCCTCATGCCAACATTATCAATGTGAATTTCAGATTCGGGCGCGATCGGATGGCTGGATGCGCGCTACAACAGCCCTGAGATCAAGCCAAAAGCCACAGCAAACAACATCACTGACACGACCCGTTGAACACTAGGCATCGTCATCTTTTTAAGAAAGTGGTTTCCTAGCGCTGCGCCCGCAAATGCAGCCAACACGGCAGCTGTTAACAAGCCGAAATCAAGCCTTGCACTTTCCAGCGATAACGAGCTGTAGTAAACAGCAAGGCGCGACACATCAATCAAACAAGCGATCACGACGCCTGTGGCGATAAAAGCCTCCTTGCTCAGCCCAGCACGGGATAGAAATGCCGAGCGTAATGCACCTTGCATGCCGGAGAGGCCGCCAAAGAAGCCACTAAGCATGCCGCCCAGTGGCATGTGCTTGAGCTCGAAGCTCAAGTTGCGAAAGCGGGGGGCAAGCTCCAGCAATGCAAAAAGCAAGAGCACGATGCCCACGACTAGCTTGACCGGCGTTACCGACATCGCTCGTCCAAAGGCGGTGTAAGAAAAAGCGGGTGCGATGCTAGACAGCCAAACCAAAGTCCACGCGCCCAGCATTGACATTAGCAAAGCGGGCAACCCAAAACGAAGCAGCACTTGCAAATTTGCATGCCGCCCCACCAAGCCAAGCTTAAACAAGCCATTCAAGAAATGCACAATTGCGGTGAGTGCGACGGCTTGCTCGATTGGGAAAAATATCGCAAAAGCGGGCAGCAAGAGCGTGCCCAATCCAAAGCCGGAATAAAAAGTCAAAGCTGATGCAAGCAGCGCGACTGTGCAAATGACCAAGTAGCTCAAACTGCGCCTTGCCCTTACCAGCTCGTGCTCACGTTCACGCCATAAAATCCACCTCCGGCCACGGGCGTGATCTTGAAGCCTTTGTATGGCTCTGTAAAGTACAGATTGCTCCCGATGCCGATAGCCGCACCAGCCAAAACGTCAATTGTGTAGTGCTTCTTTGCTTGAACTCGGCTATAGCCCACAAACGATGCGCCAATGTACGCTGGAATGCCATATTCCCAGCCGTAGCGCTTGTGAATAAATGCTGCACCTGCAAACGCAGATGAGGCGTGGCTTGATGGAAACGACTGATTGTCAAGACCATTAGGGCGCTTTTTGTTGACGGAATACTTTAAGCCCTGAGTGATGCCAATCGTGGTTGCGGCTGACTTGTAAAACTGCATTCGCCCTTCGGAATCATCAAGATAAAAGCTTGTGCCGAGGGCGATTGCGGGGATCAGTATTTTCAACACATCGCTGGCCTGCTCAACCGAGCCAGCGGCTTGCGCGGGTTCGTTCATGCCAAGGGATACGGTGCAAATTGCGAGCGATGCAACGATTGCTCTGCATCGCTGCATTTTTGAAAATGTCATGATGATCTTTCCTAATGGCTGGTGTGAATAATTTATTTCCAGACAAATCATAAGTGAATTGCAATCGTAGGAACGATGTGCTGGGTAAGCCCCTACCAGCATAAATCCGCAGCTTGGACATCCGAACCTAAGCGCGAGTTTGGCCGTGGCTCCGCTAGACCATCACTTCAGATCATCCGCGCCAAGCGAATATGCTCTGCCAAAACCTGCGTTCAAGCTCGCACTACGTGGCACAAGCCACCAGAAATCAAAATCAGTGAAATCTGCAAGTAAATCATTAACTTACGATGGCCTAGTGTGAAAACGTTGGGACACTACTAATCGCGCTATTATCTTCAAACCACGCCCTCTCATGAAAGTACTTGATGCGCATCCCCGCTTGGAACCCAACGCTCAAAGCCCAACCGCCTGAACTCGTCGCTGCCATCGAAGCGCGGCGCGGCGGCAAGTTGATCAATTTAGACACCGCATTGCTTTGGAGCGAGCCGCTGGCACGCGGCTGGAATGTGTATCTCAAAGCCGTGCGCACCGAGCTGCCCACGGATCGCCGCTTGCGCGAGCTGGCGATTTGCACCGTGGCTCTGCTCACGGGTGCGCACTATGAATACCATCATCATGCGCCTGACTTTTTAGCAGCAGGCGGTACGCAAGCGCAGCTTGATGCATTGGCTGCACATTTAAAGCAAAATCCGTGCTCAGCCGTTACAGGATCTGCGCTAAGCGCTATTGAAAAGATAGTGATTCAGTATGCCGCGCAGATGACGGTGCAGGTCAAAGTGCAAGATGATGTGTTTGCCCAAATGCAGCAGCACTTTGACACCACCGCCTTGGTGGAGATCACCAGCAGCATTGCCACGTACAACATGGTGGCTCGATTTTTGGTGGCGCTCGGCGTCAACCCAGAAAATCAGGATTGATCTTCTGGGAAAATCTTCAAAAATTAATGCAGCTGATCAATCGGCCTTGATGCCTTGCTCGCGCACCACCTTGCCCCAAATCTCGATTTGCTTGTCAATAAAGCTGCGGGCAATCTCAGGCGAACCGCCCACAACATCAATGCCTTGTGCATCGAGCTTTTTGGCAATTTCCGGATTTCTCAAAGCTTTGTTCACTTCTTCGTTCATGCGCTTCAAAATCTCAGGCGGCGTTTTGGCGGGCGCGAGAATCGCCCACCAAGCTGGCGCATCAAAGCCCGAGATGCCGCTCTCGGCCATGGTGGGCACGTTAGGCAAATCGGGGCTGCGTTTGCTACTCGTCACAGCCAGCGGACGCATACGGCCATTGTCAATATGCGGCTTGGTGAGAAACACCGAACCAATCGACAGCGGCACATGCCCAGCCACAGCATCCGTCATCAATGGGCCGCCGCCTCGGTAGGGAATATGCTGCCATTCCAGGCCACTGCCCTTGCCCACCAAGGCCATCGCCAAATGGCCAAGTGAGCCGCTGCCAATCGTGCCGTAGCTCACCGGCTTCTTGGCTTTCGCCGCGCTCACCACATCGCCAAAGTTTTTGTATTCGCTTGCAGCGTGTGTGGCGAGCACCATTGGTGCGGTACCGATCAAGGCAATCGGCTCTAAGTCTTTGCGGCTGTCAAAGCCTAGGTTTGCAATCAGCGAGGGGTTCACTGCGTGTGTGTCAAACACCACTGCAAAGGTGTATCCGTCTGCCGGCCCTTGAGCCACCTGCGCCGTGCCGATTGAGCCCGAAGCGCCGCCTTTGTTTTCAACGATCACGCTTTGCCCAAGCTGCGCTTGCAAGGGCTGCGCCAAAATGCGCGCCACTTGATCGACTGAGCCACCCGCTGGGAACACAGCCACCAATCGAATCGGTTGCTTGAGAGGCCAAGCTTGCGCAAAAACTGCCTGAGGCAGGAGGCCGGCAAGGCTCAAAGAAGCGCACATAACAAGCAGAGTTGTCGATTTTTTCATGTTGTCTCCTAAAAATGTATTGTCGCCCGTTTCAAAAACGAATTACGAACTGTCTCAATCTTGTCTCTTCAAATCATCGGCCGTGAGTGTGTAAGCTTTACCAAAACCCGCATTCAAACTCGCGCGTTGGGACGCGAGGCGCCAGAAATCAAAATCAGTAAAGTCGGCATACATTTCCGCATTGGGATGGCGCTTGAGGAACTGGGCTTTTGCCGCTGCACGTTGATCGGGCGGCACTTTTTTCGCTAGGCAAACAACAGTGATGCGCGGATGGCGCAATGGATCACCATCACCCGCTTCGCCCAGCAGTAGTGAGCAACGCGCATCCATTTCTAACGCACCATAGTGCGCCGACAGACGCGAGATCAAAATCAGGGGTACGCCATCGGCATCCACTGCAAGCGACACCCGCGAAGCCATTGGCCATGACGTCCCCGGCTCCAAAGTGGCTAGTGTCCCGTGTGGGCTATCGCACACGAAGGCGCGAGCTTGCGCACGAGCCGCATCATCGGTCTCGCGCAGCACTTTGTGTTGATCTGAATCAGTCACTTGCATCATTCGGAGAATCGTTCGCGTCATCGCGCCGCCCTGCATTTACATTGTCCCAATTGCTGTGATCTAACGAATCGACTTTGCCAGAATTCGCATAAATCGCCTGCTCAAACGCGCTTAACCGTTTGTACACCGAGATCAATTCCACAATCGTGCTCCAGCTGTTGACCAAGAATTGAAATGAGCCCTCCACGCGCTCAAACACGTTGGTGATCTGCTGCATCAAACCGAGAGTGATCGTGCCGGCCAGCAATCCAGGCGACATCGCCAAGAGCGGAATCAAGCCGCTGTATTGCAAATAGAAATAACGCGCGACGTCAAAATAAGCGTAATGAAAAAACAAACGGAAATGATTGGTGCGCACTTGCACCCAAATGTCGGCCAAAGTCGGCGGCGTGGCGCGATTGGGATCGTCTTCACCGAGCACCAGCTCCTTGCGGTATGCTGCTTCCACCCTTTGGTTATTGAATTCCAGCCCAGGCAGTTTCATGCCGACGCTGGCTAACAGCACCGTGCCGAAAATGGCTGACATCAATGCCGTCCACACCAAAGATTGGTTGACCACACCGAAAAACGGCAGCTCAGGCACTTTGGCTGAGAGCGTCCACAAAATCGGCAAGAAAGCAAAGAGCGTCATGATCGAGCGCATAAAGCTCACGCCTAGGCCTTCCATGATTTTGGCGAAGCGATAGGTGTCGTCTTGCACGCGTTGCGATGCGCCTTCGATGTGGCGCACTTTGTGCCAGTTGGCGCTGTAAAAATTAGTCAACGCCGTGCGCCAGCGAAACACCCAATGCTTCACAAAATACTCCAACACCACCGCCACACCCACAAAAATGCCCGCAATCTTGGCAAACACTAGGATTTGGCCGTAAAACTCAGATGCTGTACTGCTGCCTGGTTTTTGCAAAATTTTTTGGATGTAATCGTAGAACGAGCCATACCAACTGTTGAGCTCCACCGTCAGCTGCACTTTGTACCAAGTCACGAGGATGATCAGTGCTGCGCCCAGCCACGCCCACATCCACCATTGCTTATTTCCAAAAAAAGATCGAAACATCTTTGACTCCTTGTAGCAAAATGCTAGGCACATTCGGAATTTAACCCATGCCAAGAGACAGCGCCCTGCTCCACCCCGCCAAACCCCTTGCGCCGCTGCTGCAAGCGGCCACTGTCTTGCTGCTGCGCGATGGCGTGCAAGGCCTCGAAGTGCTCATGACGCGCCGCTCCATGCAGGCCAGCTTCGCGCCGGGCGCGTATGTGTTCCCGGGCGGTGGGATTGAGGCTGACGATGAGAAATATGCATCCAATGAACAGGTAGCAGGCCTAGAACCTGCGCAAGGTGCTATCAAATTCGTAGTTTCACGCGCCACGCAATCGACTCTTCACACCACTTGGGCGCTGGCCGCCATCCGCGAAAGCTTCGAGGAATTGGGCATCGTGCTCGCCAAAGATGCCAGCGGCGCTTGGATCGGGCAGCAGCAGATCAACGCATTGGATCGCCATGCGAATTTTTACACGCAGATGCAAAGCTGTGGCTTCCAGCTCGCTGCAAATGAAGTGCATTTTCTCGCCCACTGGATCACCGACCGCGACATGCCCAAGCGTTTTGACGTGCCCTTTTTGGTGGCGCGCATGCCTGAAGGTCAAACACCAGTGGCTGATGACAAAGAGCAATTCGCGCCGGAGTGGATCAGAGCGCAAGATGCTTTGCTCAAGCACGAGGCCGGGCAGTTCTTGATGATCTTCCCGACCATTCGCACGCTACAAAAGCTGCGTGATTACAAAACAGTTGATGCAGTTTTGCACGCCTGTGCAAGCGAAAAGCCGCTGTGGACGAGCTGCCCGCGCGCGGGCTATGTGCATTGCAAAGAGCACCGCTACATGGAGCATGAGCCCGAATACGGCGAGCTAGCGATGATCTCGCCTTATGGACAAATCGCGCATGAGCTCTCGTGGCAGCACGAGCGGCCCGTGCAATTGCTCAAGCACGTTTGGCGCCTGACTGCACCCAACCCCGGCATGATGACCGGCCCGGGAACGAACACCTACATCGTCGGCACGCCTGAGAAGGGCTACATCGTCATTGATCCAGGGCCAGATATTGCCTCACACATCGAGCGCATTTTGCAAGCCACGCATGGCGATATCGTGGCCATCATTTGCACGCATTCGCATGCCGATCATTCGCCTGCTGCTAAGCCGCTTCAGGCTAGAGTGGTCGAATCAAGCAATACCGTGCCGATGTCGCTCACCGCAGAATTTGCCAAGCATATTTGCCCGATTTTGGGCTTGTCCAGTGAAGCCACGGCGCGCGACAACGCTTACTTTGATCCGGACATCACGCTTTCAAATAATGAGCAGCTCGCGCCCTATTTCCGCCGGCCTTACGACGAAACGCCTTATGACATCAGCCTGCAAGTGATCTACACACCTGGCCATGCAGCCAATCATTTGTGCCTCATCTTGCCCGAAGACGGCCTGCTCTTTTCGGGCGACCACATCTTGAATGGCAGCACCACCGTGATCGATCCGCCGGACGGCGACATGACGGCTTATCTTGAGTCTCTAGACACTTTGCACGCGCTATGCCAGCAATACGATCTGCGCTTTATCTTGCCCGCGCATGGCTATGTTTTGAGCATCTGTGATGCTGCGCAAGGCGGTGGTGATGCAAGCAGCGATACGCGCGGCGGTGCGGCCCGAGTCGTCGCAGCCCTGAAAGCGCATCGCTTAAAACGCGAAGCCAAAGTCATGGCTGCGATGAAGCTCAAGCCACAAGGCACAACCGAAGAACTCGTGTCGATCGCGTATAACGATGTCGATGTCAAGCTCTGGCCCATTGCTGCACGCTCACTCACAGCGCATGTGCAGCGCATTCGCGCTTTAAAACTTACTTGAGTGCTTTACTCTAGCGCACGTTCAACGTGTATAGCCTTCGCACACGCCTGAGTTAGAGCGGCCTTTGCATTCGCGCATCAAGCGACGATCGCGCTCCGAGCGAGATTCCGCGCTGCCTTCATGAAACGTGACGCCGCCGCCCTTCTTGGCTCGGGATTTCTTAGGCTTCTTCACTTTGCCTTCTGCTTTGCTCGCGGTAATTTCTAGCGCAGAATATTTTAAAGAAAAAAGGCCATTACTCGGCATCGATACTGCGTGAGGCGCTATCAAAAAAAGAGTTGTAAAAATAGCGGCAGAGATTGTTTTCATGATTTTTCTCTTCAGGTTTGTGATGAAAGCCATATAAATCATAGCGGCAAATGTATGGCTTGTGAAGCGCCTGCAAATGCACAAGAAGATGCGTGTTTGCTGCACTGCACATAGAGCACCGCCTCTACGCATTTAGAAGCGCCAGCCTAAACAGTTTGGATTTCAAAGGCTACATTCTCATCATTAGATTTCAACCCACAATTATTTTTCAGGAGTTCTCTCATGGTCAAGAAAGTTTCTAAAGCCGCATCAGGCGCAAAAGCAAAAGTTTCAGCAATGGGCCTGAACCCAGCGGCATTGGCAGAAAACATCAAAGCCTCGGCTCAGCAGATTTATCTCGCTGGTCTTGCCCAGTTTTCCAAGGCCCAACAAAATGGCGGTAACGTGTTTGAGACTTTGGTCAAAGAAGGCCTAGCCGTTCAACGCAAGACGCAAGCTGCTGCCGAAGAGCGCATCAGCGAAGTAACCAACCGCGCTGCGGGTGTGGCCAATGAAGTCGCTGCGAAAGCAACAGGCCAATGGAACAAACTGGAAGACATTTTTGAAGACCGCGTCTCGCGCGCTTTGAACAAGCTTGGCGTGCCATCCGCAAAAGACATCGAATCCCTCATCAGCCGCATTGATGCATTGTCAAGACAAGTTGGCGGCAAATCCGCAGCAGCCAAGCCTGTGCGCGCAGCTGCCAAAACCGTGAGAGCCAAGGCAACTGCATCCGTCAAAGCTGTGACGAAGGCCGTGAAAAGATCTGCACCCGTCAAGGCGGTGCGCAAGGCCGTTCGCAAAGCGAAATAATTACTGCAATAAAAATAAAAAGGGCGCTGCGAGCGCCCTTTTTCACGCTCATTTTCTCAATTTTTAATTGAAATTAGGGTAAAGCCTTCGTATTGACTGCGTGAAGCGCTACTAAAATAGTAGCAATTAACTTCTTTTCTTACACATGGCAGCCGTCATCCGTTTTCCTCAAAAGCGCGCTAAAACCGCAAGTAGCACTGCTCGCAAGCCTCGCATCGCTCTTTCTTTAGCCGGTGGCGGGCCTTTGGGCGCGATCTACGAAATCGGCGCACTCTGCGCCCTGCAAGAAGCCTTGGATGGCATTGATTTCATCCAGCTAGATCATTACATCGGCGTCTCAGCCGGCAGTTTTATTGCCGCGTCCCTTGCCAATGGCATGAGCCCACAGGAGCTGTGCAAAAGCTTTATTGACAACGATCTAGAGGCAGCCAACACGCAAGAGCAAAGCGACCGCTTCGATCCGGCATGGCTCATGCGCCCGGCGTTTGGCGAGTTCGCTCGCAGAGCCATCGTATTGCCCGGCGTGATGCTGTCTGCAGCTTGGCGCGCTACGGTGCAGCGCAAGAGCCTGATCAGCGCCCTCGAATTGCTCGGCCCCGCTCTGCCTACTGGCGTGTTCTCAGGCGTCGGAATCAATGAGCACATGGCCAATATCTTCTCGCAAAGTGGCCGCAGCAATGATTTCCGCACTTTGCAAAAAATGCGCGGCAGCCGCTTGACACTGATTGCTACAAATTTAGATTCTGGCGAATCCGCCCCTTTCGGCGCACCCGGCTGGGATCATGTGCCCATCTCGCAAGCTGTGCAAGCCAGCTCCGCGCTGCCCGGCTTGTTTCCCCCTGTAGAAATCGGTGAGCATTATTTCGTCGATGGCGCACTCAAGAAAACCTTGCACGCCAGCATCGCGCTCGATGAAGGCATGGATTTGGTGATTTGCCTCAATCCCCTCGTGCCCTTCGATGCGCTGAATGCTCGCCCCGCCACGATGCAACGCGGCCTGCCCAAAGAGCGCCAACGCATCCCGAGAATCACCGATGGCGGCCTGCCCGCCGTGCTCTCGCAGACCTTCCGCTCGCTGATTCACTCACGCCTAGAAATGGGCATGAAGGCTTATGAGCGCCAGTATCCGCAAACCGATATCGTCTTGATTGAGCCGGATCAGCGCGACCCAGAAATGTATTTGGCCAATACCTTCAGCTACAGCCAACGAAGAAGCCTCGCCGAGCACGCCTACCAACAAACCCGCCACATGCTGCGCGCGCGTCGCAGCTCGCTCACGGCAAAGTTTGAGAAGCATGGGATTGTGGTGAATGATGATGTGCTGAATGACCCGAAGCGCCAGTTGGTGATGCCTGTGGCTAAAGCGACGTCTGTAGGCAAGGCGGTGCAGCGGTTGGAAGAGACGCTGGAAGATTTGGAACTTCGTTACGCCTGAGTGTTTGAAGCGTTTCTCTTTGGATAGACCGGCCACGGCTGATCGGTATTCGCAGCCGCTCATGCGCCCCTTCGTCAGAGGACGTGCGGCTTCGCCGCAAGTTAAACGAATGACTCACCCACAAAATCGCGGCTGCGAATACCGCCCAGCCGTGGCCTATATGGAATGCAAAAAATCTTCGTGTGCTGATGGTTGCTACGACGAATCATCTCCGCATGCTGCTGCCTAGACTACCCTCACCAACCAACTGCGTGAGCTCTTCGACTGTGATTGGGTTGTTTCTCTCAGCGAGGTCAAGGAGGAGCCGCGCAGCTAGGCGGGGGACACGAGCGGAGGGGAACAACCCAAGCGCAGGCGAAGAGCTCACGCCAACGCACAACAACATATCGAAACCAACTAGCCATAAGAAGAAACATCAGATAAAGTGTAGGCAAGACATCAGCATAAAGAGAACAAACTCATGGCCAAAAAAGCGCCGCGCCGCACTGCCGAACGCATCCTAGAAGTCACGCTCGAACTCTTCAACCGCTTTGGCGAGCCTAACGTCTCGACCACGCTGATCTCCGCCGAACTCAACATCAGCCCCGGCAATCTCTACTACCACTATCCTGCCAAAGACGAGCTGATCAACTCGCTGTTTGACAAATACGAACGCGGCCTCTCCGAACTACTCAACGCCAGCGACGGCGTGCGCAACGTCGAAGATGCTTGGTTTTTCCTCCACACCTTGTACGAGCTCATCTGGCAATACCGCTTCCTCTATCGCGACCTTAACGATTTGCTCAGCAAAAACAGAAGGCTAGAAACACATTTCCAATGGGTTTTAAAGAACAAAACTCGTAGCATCCGTGCAATGTTGGACGCCATGAATCGCAGCGGCGCAGTCACCATTGATTCTCGCGAGATTGAAGGCACGGCCACTTCGATGGTGGTGGTGCTCACCTATTGGCTCAGCTTCGAATATGTGCGCGATCCGCGTAATGCACTTGAGCCCGAGAGCGCAAGCATCGCGCTTGTGCGCGGTGCGCAGCATGTGCTCAATTTGCTGGTGCCGTATTTGGAGACGAGTCAGCGGCAGCATTTACTGAAATTGGTTGCCGAATACTCGGCCAAGACGACTCCAGCAAAGTGAGCGCTCAGCGAACCGGGAAAACCCTGTGCGCAATTGGAGCTAAGCATCAGCACACAAGGATGCCCTGCACCTACACTGTTTACTCGATACCACTGATCTCTCGCAGG
>JAYSRZ010000540.1:0-8370 GCA_043720775.1 Variovorax sp.
AGCCATGCCTTTGACCATATTGCGCGCAAACTGAAAGTAAGCATCGCCCAGTGGGTGTTTGCAAGGCAAATTGCGCACTAGCGGGAAGGCGCTGCCATCCTTGGCATGCGCAGCAGCTTTCTCGCGGGCCAGCTCAATGGCTTCTTCAAGCACTGATTCAGCGCTCTTTGACAACTTATCAAACAGCTTCTGCCCCGGTGCCATCGCCAGCATTTCCGCGTTCACTGGCTCGCCAGTGACGATCATGTTGAGCGCAAATTCGACGCCGAGCACGCGCGGCAGTCGCTGCGTGCCGCCCGCGCCGGGGATCAGGCCGAGCTTCACTTCAGGCAGCGCCACCTTCGTGCCCGGAGCGGCTACGCGGTAGTGGCAGCCGAGCGCCAACTCTAAGCCGCCACCCATGCACACAGAATGCACAGCAGCCACAGTCACCTTGCCCGCGTTCTCGCAGCTCAAGATGAGGCTGAGCAAATTCGGCTCGGCTATCGCGCGATCCGTGCCAAATTCTTTGATGTCTGCCCCACCCGAGAAGGCCTTGCCCGCCCCGGTGATCACGATGGCTTTCACGCCCTTGTCTAACTGCGCTTTGGCCAGCCCAGCGGCAACGCCCACGCGCGTAGAAAGCCCCAAACCGTTAACTGGCGGGTTGTTCAGAGTGATCACAGCAACATCACCGTGAACTTTGTATTCGGCTGTCATGGCAGTCCATTCCTTTTGAAGTTTAAAAACGAAGCAACTCGCAACATAAAAAGCACGGTCGTTCTAATTTCATTTTACGCAGAAAGCAACACAGGATACCCCTGTTTCTACAAGCGCTGTCGCCTCGGTTTCATCAATTCGATCAGCATGTCGCCGGTCTGTCATCCGGGGCGTCGCCAGAAGGGAAAGGTTTTAAGAGAAATCGGCATTTAGAGCTTACCAATACTGCGTGAAGTGCTACTAAATCAATAGCGTTGCCTTGCAGCACCCAATTCAACTCGTCGCATGTGCGCCCAGCAAAAACTCTGGCTTGCCCAGTTCCACGCCGTTGTGGCGCAGCAGCGCGTAAGCAATGGTCACATGAAAGAAGAAATTAGGGATCACCCAATGCTTCAAATATGCCTCGCCCTTCATCGTGCGACTGCCAGCCGGGCCGGCGGGAAATGTCACGTCTTTTTTCTCCGTGCCATCCAACTTATCCGCGCTCACGCTGTCGATGAAAGCAATTGTCTTGGCGATCCGCTCGCGCAGTTGCTCAATCGTCGACTCGGTATCGTCGAATTTTGGTGCTTCGACGCCGGACAGGCGCGCAATACCGAATTTGCTAGCATCGCAAGCAATCAACACTTGACGGGTGAAGGGCAACATGTCGGGGGCGAGTCGCGCGGTCAGTAAGTTTGCAGGATCAAATTTCTTAGCCGCCGCATGCGCAGCCGCTTTCACAAGGAAATGATCCAAATTGCCAAGCATCGATTTGAAAACAGGGGCACTTGCCGAAGACATTGAAATACTCACGAGTTAGCTCCAAAAGTTAAACGTTGAAACAACAATAGTAGCTCGAAAGCGGGCAACTTACAGGCACAATTGTCAGCCATGAACATTGTGATCCTCGACGACTACCAAGATGCCGTGCGCAAACTGCCCTGCGCATCAAAACTAGACGAATACCAAGCCAAGGTCTATACCAACACCGTCAAGGGTATCGGGCAACTTTCTGTGCGCCTCAAAGATGCCGACGTGATCGTCTTGATCCGTGAGCGAAGCGTGTTGCCGCGCCAAATCATCGAAAAGCTCCCCAAGCTAAAACTGATCTCACAAACCGGCCGCGTGGGCAGCCACATTGACATCAACGCTTGCACCGAGCGCGGTATTGCTGTGGCCGAAGGCGTGGGCTCGCCGATTGCGCCAGCCGAGCTGACTTGGGCACTCATCATGGCGGCTCAGCGACGCTTGCCGCAATACATCGCCAACTTAAAGCATGGCGCATGGCAACAATCTGGCCTGAAGACAGCATCGATGCCACCCAATTTCAACCTCGGCACCACGCTCAAAGGCCGCACACTCGGTCTTCTGGGTTTCGGAAAAATCGCGCAACTCGTTGCTGGCTATGCAAAAGCATTTGGCATGAACGTGATCGTCTGGGGGCGAGAAACCACACTGGCTCGCGCCCAAGGCTTGGGCTTTGCAACTGCTGCCAGCAGCGATGAATTGTTTGCCACGAGCGATGTCCTCTCGTTGCATTTGCGCCTGACAGACGAGACGGTGGGTTGCGTGCGCCTCGCGGATCTATCGCTAATGAAGCCCACCGCTTTGCTAGTCAACACGGCACGCGCCGAGCTGATTGAGCAAGATGCATTGATCGCGGCGCTCAATCGCGGTAGGCCCGGCATGGCAGCAGTTGATGTGTTTGAGAGCGAGCCCATTTTGCAAGGACATGCTCTTTTGCGCCTGGAGAATTGCATCTGCACGCCGCATATTGGCTATGTTGAGCAAGACAGCTATCAGCTTTATTTTGACGCAGCCTTTGAGAATGTGGTCAATTTCATAAAAGGCCAGCCCACCAATATTGTTAATCCCGGTGCATTGCAAGTCAGGCGATAAGTTTGCCTTGCTGATAAGCCATCAACTCTGCACCACTCAGCAGGTCTTTTGTTCCATGACTTCAACTTTCTCACTTGCTCGCCTGATGGATCATCTGTCGTGGCGCGACGATGTCGTGCTGAAAGAGCAAGTCACGCTCGTTTGGCGAAATATGCCTGTTGCTTTGATCGCATCGATCTTGACTGCACTCGTGCAAGTTTGGTTCATGTGGCCTCATGTCGCTCATCGTGCGTGCATTGCATGGTTTGCAGCAAATTCATTAAGCGTTGCAATTGTCTATAGCATCAAGAAAATTTCTACAGAAAATTTCGATTTGCGTAAACAAGCTTGGGCGCAAATCATTTGCATGAGTCTTTTGGGCTTGAGCTGGGGCGGCTCGATTGCCGTTTCGGCTGCAAACGGCACGGCTCTGGCCATGGCGTATTCCCTACTGGTCGTAGGCGGTGTTAATTCCGGTGCACTGGGTATTTGTGGGGCGCTGCTTCCAGCCGCTTTAGCCTATCTGCTTGCCATGTCGGGCGCTTTGCTCTTAGGCGTTTTGTTGTTTGCTGACCCCTCATTTACGCCGTTTGTAATCTTGATGGCGCTCTATTTAATCATTAGTCTTGTGCAAGCCGCCAACACACAGGAGGCTGCCGAGCGCAGTATCGTGTTGAAGCTACAAAACGTCGATTTGGTTGACAAACTGAGGTATGAGTCCGAGCAAGCGCGCAAGGCGCAAGAAGCCGCTGAAACAGCTAACAAAGATAAATCAAAATTCTTAGCGGCTGCAAGCCATGATCTGCGCCAACCACTCCATGCGATGGGCTTGTTTATCGATGCACTGGGCAGCAGCGCACTAAATGTTGAACAAAAAAAAGTGCTCACTCATTTGCATGCCGCATCCAATGCAACCAGCGAAATGCTCAATACATTGTTGGACTATTCGCGCTTGGAAGCTGGTGTTGTTCAATCCAAACCAAAGTCTTTTCTGCTGCAGCGCATGCTAAGCAACCTAAACAATGAATTTAGCCCGCAAGCTGCGCAGAAAAGACTCAGCTATCGCAGCCGAAAAACAGAACTCGCAGCATTAGCCGATCCCACGCTGGTCGAACTCGTATTGCGAAACTTGATCAGCAACGCCTTGCGCTACACCTCGCAAGGTGGCGTGTTGGTCGCTTGCCGCAAGCGGGGTGAGAAAATCGTCATCAGGGTGTGGGATACAGGCCTTGGCATCGCGCCAGAGGATCAGCAGATCATCTTCAAAGAGTTTCATCAATTGGCCAATGCAGAGCGTGACAGGCAAAATGGCTTAGGCCTCGGGCTAGCCATCGTCCGCCGTTTGTGCGATGCCATGAAAGTACAGATTCATCTGCGTTCCGTGCCGGGAAAAGGCTCCATGTTTGAACTGGTGTTGCCGCTTTATCAAGGCTTCATCAAAAGCGAGGCCGCACCCGTATCGACTGACACCTGGGCTGGCCTGCGCGTGATGGTCATCGACGACGAAGCCGCTGTCCGTCATGCCATGCAGAGTTTGCTGGCCTCATGGGGTTGCATACACACTTGCTTTGAATCTGCCCAAGATGCGCTTGATGATTTAGCGCGCTCAGCGGATCACGATTTGCCTCAAGTGGTGATTTCAGACTATAGGCTGCGAGACGGGCTGACTGGGGCACATGCGATTGCGCAGGTGCGAGAAGCGATGCACTTGCGCAGCATGACATCCAAGCTACCTGCCATCATCATCACAGGAGACACGGCGCCAGAGCGCATCCGAGAGGCGCAATCCACAGACGCCTTGCTGCTGCATAAACCTGTTTCAGCGCAAGCGCTCAGCGCTGCGTTAGCGCAGATTCACCCAGCTGTTCGCATCGAATGCTGATCGCTCTTGATTTCTAGCAACAGCCGCGCATCAGACGCTTAACTTGTCAGAAGGGCGCTTGCAGAGTCAAACCTAAACGCACACTGTTGAGCTTGTTAGTGCGCTGATCTTGGCCAGTGTCAAGTCGTAGCCAAGACAGCTCAGGGGTCATATTCAGGCTTTGCCATTCAAAAGTCTGGCTCGCGCTCAATCCAAACAACTTGCCTCGCGGCGCATCCACACGCGGATCGTATGCACCCACGCTGGTATTGATTTTGCCGACATGAATTTTCACCATGCGTTGGCCTTGCGCATCCATCCAACCCAGCGTAGTGACTGCGCTACCCGCGCCCTGCGCACTGCCCAGCCAACGCGCACCTTGCGTATAGCCCTGGGAATAAACGCCATTGAAGTAGCCTGGAAACTGCTTGGCTTTGTCATCCCAAGGCAAGCTATAGGCATTGGTGTTGGCGTATTCAGCAAACACACGATGGCGTCCTTGGCCAAAAGTATGCTCCATCCCCCACAAGCTCATGAATTTATAGGGAAGCGGGATTTTTCCGGCCGCATCCTCACCCATCCATTGCGTGTAGGCGGCGCAATTGCCGAGCGCCTGTGGGCAACGCAAGCGCACATCGTAGCCTGCAAGCTGGTTGCTGCTGTCTGGTGGATCACCTGGATTTTGATTGACTTGTTGACCCAAGAAAGCCTTGGCAAAGTTCTTCACGCCACCCGGCCGTCCCGCACCGCCGACCTGCAGAGTCCGACTCAAACCCACTTCAATCCAAGGCTGCGGCCGCATCGTCAAGCGCATTCCAGAATACAAAAAACCTTGCGGCTGATTGGCAACCACGATGGGGTCTTGCGCCTTGGCCACAAACACATCCAAGTTCCACGGCCCCATCCACGCCAGCCAAGGGCTCTCTGATCGCCGCGCGCTGCCGCGCTGGATGCCCACACCATTGAGTGCTGGAGCGTTGGAACCATTGATCAAACTGCTCTGCCAGCCCGGGCCCCACCATGAGCGATGCGAGAAGGCCTGCAGATTCCAGCCTGCCACGCCTAGCACCGCAGCAGAATCTTCGATCCGCACGGTGGCCTGCGCTTGCGTAGAAGCTGTGGCAGAATTTTGCAAAGAGTTTGATGGCTGCTCAAGGCGCGCGCCCAATCGCACAGCCATCCATAAGCCACCCGCTTCAATGCGCTTTTCTCCTGAGACGATATGCACACTGCTGCCTGGTGTGTAGTCTTCATCGAATCCGGGCAAACCCTCCGCAGTATTTCTCGCCTGCACGCGCCAAGACGCTTGTTTTCGGCTGGCGTTGATTTCTCTCAGCACAGATTGTCTTGCGCCCTCAAGATCAACATCACTGCCTTGAAGCGTCTTAGGCAAATCACCAAGCGCTTGCTCGACAGCGGCTGTTGGCAACGGCCAATGAGACATAGGCAGATTAAGCCCCGCGTGATCAGACAACAATTGCAAGTAGTGGCGAGCTTGCCAACTGGGCATGTAAGGCACACTGGCCTCCGTCTGCGCTTGGGCAGGCGTCACGGCGCTGGCAATGAGAAAGAGAGAGACAGCTAAATTTTTCTTCATGACCAATGATACCAAGCTGTCCCATTCCATCAAGCAAGCTTGGCAGCCTGCCCTAAGGGTGGAGCGTGCCGCTGGCAGCGCGCGAAGCCTCAAGCAGCAGCCGCTTTTCCACGCTCCACGTCGATTCGAACCAACACGATCAAACCGGCGACAAAGAGCACCGCAGTCGATGCAATCGCAATACGCTGATTGCCACCTGTGGCCCATGTGATGGAGCCATACGCTAGCGGGCCAATGATGCTCGCTAGGCGAGTCGCAAATCCCCAGAGGCCGTAAAACTCAGCCAGCTGCGCTTTCGGCGCAAACATGCCAACCATCGCCCGCCCTGCGGATTGGCTCGATCCCATGCACACACCTGCCAGCGCAGCGGCATACCAGAAGCCGCCTTTGGTGGTGGTGAGCGCAGCGATGATGCAAGTGGCGATCCAGCCCACTAGCGTGATGCCTAGGCCCAGCTTATGGCCCACGCGATCTTGAAAATATCCAAAAGAGAACGCGCCCACTGCAGCAGCGAGATTGAGCACGAAGATCAACACCATCGTCTCCTGCGGTTTGAAGCCGATCACTTGCTCCGCATAAATCGCAGCAATCGAGATCGCCACCATCACGCCGCCTTGGTAAAAGACGGCGCACAGCAATAGCGTTTTGAAATCTTGATACCGCTGCGCCTGAGCGAAGGTGCGTTTCAATTGCTCCCAAGAAGCTTTAAAACCGCTTTCCTGCATCGCTGTGGGCTTGGGCTGGGCTCGCTCTTTCAGCAACTTAAACGTGACCAAAGCCGCCGCGCCGTAGATGAATGCTGTGATCACCATCGTCACTGGCACGAACTTATCAGCTGAGATGCCCTGCCCTTGCGCCCAAAGCACATAACCCAAGCTAATGCCAAGCGCGAGCATGCCGCCAAAATAACCAAAACTCCAGCCCCAGCCACTGACCTTGCCCAAGGCTTCCTGCTTGGCAAGCTCAGGCAGAAAAGCAGCGGTGAGCGATTCGCCGTAGCTGTAAAACATATTCGAGATGATGATCAGGCAAAAAGCCAGTGCCACTGTGCCCGGCCCGGTGAACGCGAGGCAAAGCGTTGAGAGCACGCAGCCCGCCGTGGCGATCATGAGCAGCTTTTTCTTGGCCGCGCGCATATCTGCATAAGCGCCCAAACTGGGCATGGTGAGCATCACAATCGCATACGAGATCGAGAGCGCCAGCGTCCAAACAAACGTCGCCCATTCGGCTTTTTGCGCAATGCCACCCACGAAATACGCTGCATACACCGCCGTGATCACCACTGTGGTGTAGCCCGAATTGGCAAAGTCATACATCGCCCAACCAAACACCTCGCGCTTTTTCACACCGGGGTTCAATGCATCTTGACTAAAAATGGCCATGTGTATCTCCTTTTTTGCAGATTATGTGCGTTATCCTTGACAAAAATATTGCCATGGCCAAACTGTATTTCCGCTATGCCGCGATGAACGCTGGCAAATCGACCTCGCTCCTACAAGCTGCCTTCAATTACGAAGAGCGCGGCATGAGCATCGTTTTGCTGACTGCTGAGCTGGATAATCGCGATGGTGTAGGAAAAATTGCTTCACGCCTTGGGCTTGAGCGAGATGCACTGACTTTCAACCCAAATCAAAATATTGCCGAGCGCATTGCGGCTGCGCAATTACAGGCGCGGGCTGCCAAGTTGTCTTGCGTATTGATTGATGAGGCGCAATTTCTTAAGCTGCCCCAAGTCGAGGCACTCCATCGCTGGGCGCACACACATCACACGCCGGTCATGTGCTATGGCCTGCGCAGCGATTTCCAAGGCAAAGCGTTTGAAGGCTCAGCCGCATTGCTTGTGCTCGCCGATGATGTGGAAGAAATGAAGACGATTTGCGACTGCGGCAAAAAGGCCAGCATGAACGCCCGTTTTGATGATGAAGGCCATCGTATACGCGAGGGCGATCAAGTGCTCATTGGCGGCAACATGCGTTATCGCGCTCTCTGCCCAGATTGCTTTTACGCTGCTTTTTAAAGAAAATCGGCCTGTAGGCGTTGTATTTACTGCGTGAAGCGCTATTTATTTAGGAGTTTTTGAACACGGAAACCACAGAAAAATACCAAGAAGATTCTGGGATTTTCTGTGCCTTCCGTGAAGTTTCCGTGCCTCTCGTGTTCTTTCAATCATTGCTCGCTGAAGGGCTCAAACTGCGCACAGCTTCATACACGCGTATCGCTGCATACGCATCGTTGGCCGCGTAAATAAGCTGCTGCTCGCTCAAGTGCGGCAATGCCCAATTGCTCGTTGACGCTTTTTTAGATTTGATAAAGCGCTGCTTAAAAAGCGTGGCCACAGCTGATTTCACGCCCA